>NZ_JABXEM010000002.1:0-115092 GCF_013372595.1 Myxococcus sp. AM011 | reverse complement strand
CTCCGGCGCCGGCCGTGGCCGGCCCCACCACCGTCCCGAAAAGGTCCATCCGGACCGGACCTCCCCCGAGATTGGCCCGGACGGACTGCCCCAGGTCTCCCTGGTGCGCCGGGGTGTGGACCGGTGGCAGGCGGGGCACCCGTGGATTTATCGCGCCGACCTCAACGGCGACCCGGGCCTCGTCGGTGGCGAGGTGGTGCGCGTGGTGGACGGGCGCGGCTGGTTCATCGGCAAGGCGTTCTATTCGCGCCAGTCGAAGATCTCCCTGCGCTGGCTCAGCTTCGACGACATCGCCGTGGACGACGACTTCTTCCGCCAGCGCCTGCTAGCCGCGCAGGCCCTGCGCACCCAGGCGCTCCCGGGTGAGACGACGTACCGGCTGATGCACGGCGAGGCGGACGGGATTCCGGGCCTCGTGGTGGACCGCTACGGCGACTACCTCAGCGTCCAGTTCCTGGTGCCGGCGGTGGAGCAGCGCAAGGCGCTCATCTCCGACCTGCTGCAGGAGCAGTTCAAGCCGAAGGGCATCGTCAACCGCTCGGACGTGAGCGTGCGCCACCTGGAAGGCCTGACACCGGAGAAGGGCATGCTGCGCGGCGAGGCGCCCGGCCCCGTCTCCTTCGACGAGGGACTGGTGCGCGTGCGCGCGGACCTGCTCGAGGGACAGAAGACGGGCGCGTTCCTGGACCAGCGGGAGAACCACGTCGTGGCCGCGCAGTACGCGCATGGCGAGGCGCTGGACTGCTTCTCGTACGTGGGCGGCTTCGCGCTCCAGTTGGCCACGCGGGCGCAGAGCGTGACGGCGGTGGAGATTTCGGAGCTGGCCGCGGCGCAGCTTCGCGACAACGCCGCCGCCAACAAGCTCACCAACCTGAACGTCGTGGTGGCCAACGCCTTCGACTTCCTGCGCGACGCGGTGGACGAGGGTCGCAAGTTCGACACCATCGTCCTGGACCCGCCGTCCTTCGCGAAGAACAAGGACGCCATCGCCGCCGCGGTGCGCGGCTACAAGGAGATCAACCTCCGCGCCATGCAGCTGTTGCGGCCCGGCGGCATCCTCATCACCGCGAGCTGCACGTACCACGTGGACGAGCAGGCCTTCGAGGACATGCTCGCCTCGGCCGCCGCGGATGCGCGCCGCCGCATGCAGATCATCGAGCGACGTGGCGCCGGCAAGGACCACCCCGTGCTGCTCAACCTGCGGGAAACCCGCTACCTGAAGTGTTACGTGCTGCGCGCGTTGTGAGGCGCCACGCATCGACCCGCGCGCCCGGGGCATGAGACAACGGCACGGACCATGCGGACCCGGGACTGGGACGAAGGCGAGGACGCACCCGCGACAGGGGGCACTCGCGAGAAGGAGCGCGCACTGAAGGAAGTGCGCGCCATCTATCGACAGGCGGACACGGCCTACCTCCCCTTCTCGTGCCCGGCGAGCGGCGAGTGCTGCCAGCTCGCTCGCACCGGACGGCAGCCCTGGCTGTGGCTGCCCGAGTGGGAGCTGTTGACGAAGGGGCGCCCCCTGCCCCCCGCTCGCGAGGACGGCGGGTGCCCCTATCTGGATGCGGCGGGCAAGCGCTGCACGGTGTACGCGGACCGCCCGTTCGGCTGCCGCACCTTCTTCTGCGAGCGCATCCGCGGGCCCGCGCGACAGCCCGCGGAGACGGTGGGCGCGCTGCTGGAGCGGCTGGAGCGCGTGTCCCAGAGCAGGGACGCCACGCTCAAGGCACCGCGCCCGCTGCTGGAGTGGCACGCGGAATCCCTTACGTCAGCGGCGTCGAGACAGACACCCTGACGGGTCCTCTCGTACCGCAGCGCCCTGGTCTGCACTGAATCCGGCTCTTGGATTCAAGGCAACACGGCAATTCGGGGAGTTTTGAAACAAGGGTGCATGTATCAGCGTGAACTCGTGCGCTGACGGGGCAATGATTGCGCCGGCAATCGGCTGCGGAGGCGTGGGCTTGCGGAGAGGTCGGACGAGCGGAGCGACAGGTCATCGAGGCCACCCGATGAAAGCTCGGGTGTCCCGGCCGTGATTGCTCCTCGTTGGCTCGTCGCGCCGCAGGAATACAAGGGAACGCTCACGGCCACGGAGGCCGCCGAGGCGATGGCCAAGGGCGTGCGGGAGGTTTCTCCGGAGGTGGTGCTGGATGTCGCGCCGCTCGCCGACGGAGGACCTGGCACGGTGGAAGCGTTGCTGTCGGGCACCCGAGGCGAGCGCCGCGTGTGCCGGGTGCATGGTCCGCTGGGCCAGCCCGTGGAGGCCGCCTGGGCCTTGCTGGAGGATGGGCGCACGGCGGTGGTGGAGATGGCGGCGGCGTCCGGGCTGACGCGGATGGAGCCGAGTCCCAGCAACGCGCGACGTGCCTCCACGTACGGCACGGGAGAGCTGATGCGCGCCGCGCTGGACGCGGGCTGCGAGCGGCTCATCGTCGGACTGGGTGGCAGCGCCACGACGGACGGAGGCACGGGCGCGCTGGGGGCGCTGGGCTATCGCTTCCTGGATGCGCGGGGGAACCCGTTGCCGCCTGGTGGCGGCGCGCTGGCGGCGCTCGCGCGGGTGGACTCGACGGGACGGCACCCGAGGCTCGGGAAGGTGGAGCTGATGGGCGCCACGGATGTCACGTCGCCGCTCTTGGGGGCGGATGGCGCCGCGCGCCTGTTCAGCCCGCAGAAGGGCGCGGACGCGCAAGAGGTGGAGGCGCTGGAGGCGGCGCTTTCGCATTTCGCGAGCGTGGTGGGCGACCTGGCTGCGGGCTGGCCCGGTACGGGCGCGGCGGGCGGTTTCGGCTTCGGGCTGACGGTGCTCGCGGGCGCGCGGCTGGTGCCTGGATATGAGCTGGTGTCGCGCGCGCTGGGGCTGGAGCGGCGCGTGTTGCTCGCGGAGGTGGTGCTCACGGGCGAGGGGCGCTTCGACCGGCAGACGTCCATGGGCAAGGGACCGGGTGGACTGGCGCGGCTGGCGCGCGAGCACGGCACGCCGGTGGAGTTGTTCGCCGGCTCGGTGCAGCGCGACGAGGGGCTGGAGCTGGACTTGTTCCACACGGTGGTGGACTTGAGCGCCCAGGCGCGTCCGGGGGCCCCGGCGGCGGATGTGCTCCGTGAGGCCGTGGCGCGCTGGACGGCGGCTCGACTCAAGTCCGGCCGCTGACAGTCCTGACCTTGGGCAGGTGCGTCCAGAGGGACTGACGTCCTCTACCCTGCCCCCCGCGAGGGTGGCCTCGAGGACCGATGGTGCTCCTCTGCAATCGCACGGGAGGGAGCGGTACACTTCCCGTCCATGCGCCACGTCCTGCTCGCCGCCACCGCAGCATGCCTCGCGACCGCCTGCACCGAGGGCTCACTCCGCGCCACTCCCTCGGAGCCCGTGGTCCAGGCACGAGAAGGGGCTGCCTCCCCCGCTGGCGAAGCTGTTCCGCCTGCGTCCGCCGGCGCATCCGCGACGGGCCAGGCACCGGCCACGACTGGCGCAAGCGCGACGCCCCCCACGACGGACCAGGGCACCGGCGGCGCGGGCACGACTCCGCCCGCGACGGCACAAGGCCCGGGAAACACCGCCCCCACAGCATCCCCGGCGGGCCCGTGCTCGCGTGACGAGACCTTCCGCATCACCACGGTGGGCAAGGGCAAGCAGCCCACGGTCCAGGTGGAGCCGGACCCCGGCTACGGCAAGGCCCTGCGCGCGGCGGAGGTGGACCTGGACGGCCGAGGCCAGCAAGACCTCTACGTCATCTTCCCCGCGGAAGCGGGGAGCGATGGCGCCACGATGCAGGCCCTCTACGTCCACTGCAGCGGAGACCGGTACGCGCCTGTCTGGGGCCCCGAGTACACGCTGGAGCTGAAGCCCCTGGACACGCGCACCCAGGGCTGGCGCGACGTGGTGCACCGGGAGAAGAGCGGCACCCTCGACGCGCCCAAGGTGAAGCGCGTGACGATGCGCTTCCAGGGCGACACCTACCAGGACGCGTCCACGGAGACGGAGAAGCCCTGACGGGCGTCCCCGCCTCCCGGCGACTCAGGGCACGTCGAAGTTGAACGAGTTCCGCGTCGACAACAGCGTCGTGCCCGCCGGCAGCACGAGCTGGTAGTTGCGCGTGTTCGTCGTCTGGACGGTGCCCCCCAGCCAGCTCGGCCAGTTCGCCACGTTGTCCACCGAGTCATTCACGCTCGATGCTTCCGCGAGGATGTGGGTGATGAGGGCGGTCTCGTGCTCGTTGGCCCACAGGTTGGGGGCCTGGGTCCAGTTGAGCGTGGGGTTCGCGGCCTTCGCGGCGGTGAAGGCATTGCGCAGCCGCTGTCCCGCCGAGTTCCCCCCGGCGACATGGCCCGGGCGGAAGATGTGCCAGCGCAGCAGGATGCCCATCAGCTTCTCGGACGTCGCCACGTCGCCGATGGTCGGAGCACGCGCGTTGGCGCCGGTCCCCACGTCGGCCACGCCGGTGCCCCAGGGCGTGTTGCGGATGTCTCGCAGGCGGATGCGGGCCGCGTTCCACATGGCGCGCTGGAAGCCCTCGATGGTCCGTCCCGCCATCTGGAAACGGTAGTACCAGTGATACGTCTTGTAGTAGTTGCCCGCGGCCTCTGTCTGCGCCATCCGAGCCCACGTCTCGTCGTCGAGCTGCTGCGCGGGCCAGCCCGAGTACTTCTTGCCGGCGCTGCTGTAGAGCGTGGCGCCGTTGCCGGCCCCCGCGTTCCAGTCCTCGTCGATGCGCAGGCCGAAGAACTCGATGGCCTCCTCGAAGGCGGTCTGGTTGCTGGAGCGCAGATAGGAGAGGAAGCCGCACAGCTCACCCTCGGAGGGCTCGGCGCTTCCGGCGAAGAGGATGCCCAGCGTCCAGTGACACGGCCCCAGCGAGATGAAGGCGTTGTCGTAGGCGTTGAGCGAGTCGAAGTACCCCAGGTTCTCCTGCTCGGCGGCGGCGCGGACCACCTTGTACGTGGAGCGCTGGGAGGCCGACATCGAGTTGTAGTTGGCCACGCCCACGAAGTTCGCCGGCAGCAGCTCCGACGTCGCCCACGTGTGCCGGGTGGGCATGCTCACCGGCCCGCCGTAGCTGGGATAGTTCGTGTACGTGCCCAGCACGTGCAGGTCCGTCTGGTTCCGGCCGGTGGGCAGCGTGTAGTAGCCGGAGAAGTCCCGCACGTAGATGCGCGGCGCGGTGTTGACGCAGTCGTCGTGCCGCCAGAGGTTGTCCTGGACGACGGTGGTGGGGTTGCCGTTCGCCACGTTCATCGCCCGGACGATGACGGGGCAGCGCCAGTGGTTGGTGAGCCAGTGGCGGATGCGCTGCTCGGTGTCGTCGTTGACGACGCCGCTGACCGCGCCGTCATAGACCTGGGAGTTGGCCACCTGGGACAGCCGCTCCACGTAGTTCGTGCTCGTGTTGGCGGTGTCCTCCAGCGCGACGTTCTCCATCTTCGAGTAGATCTGGAACTCGCGCACGGCCCACTCGGTGCTCAGACCGAAGGCTCCGTCCGGAGTGCCGCCGATGAGGAAGCCCAGCTCGCGCAGGTCCCGCTGGAGCCGGAGCACATGCGTGGGCGCCGTGAGGGCATTGCCCGCGGTGCCCGTGCCTGGAGCGACCAGGGTGGGCGCGCCGTTGTTGCCCTGGGCGACAGGCTGCACAGCGCCACCCCAGCGATGCTGGTCATCGCGGTCCCTGCGCTGGAGGACGAAGCCACCGTAGCGGTGCGTGTCCACCGCCGTGGCACTCTGCTGCGCGGTGGCGGCGGCAGCCGTGCCACCCGTCGCCGTCCCTCCGCCCGTCTGCGGAGACGCGGCGGTCGTCGTGCCCGAGCCACCTGTGCCCGTGGTTCCCTGCGTGGACGCGGCGGTCGTCGTGCCCGAGCCACCCGTGCCCGCACCGCTCTGAGCAGTCGTGCCCGAGCCGCCCGTGCCGGTACCGCTCTGCGCACTCGCACCTGTCGTAGAGCCCGAGCCTCCAGCGCCAGGAGCACTCTGAGCAGTCGTGCCCGCGCCGCCCGTGCTCGTACCGCTCTGCGCACTCGCGCCTGTCGTAGAGCCCGAGCCTCCGGTACCCGCACTCGCGCCTGTCGTGGTGCCCGAGCCACCTGTGCCCGAACCACTCGCCGAACCGCCCGTGCCCCCAGGACTCGCACTCGCCGGGCCCGTCGCCGGAGGCGGAGCCGCGCCCGCTCCCGCCGAGGATGAACCACCACCCGGTGCGCCTCCACCCTCCTGGAGTTCCTCCTCGTCGTCGTCCGACCCGAAGGACGGGGGCATGACCTCCGTGCCGCCGTTCTGCTCGTGCCGGTCCTCGAGCGTCTCGAGCGTCTCCTTGCTCAGCTCACCCGTGGGCGGCAGCAGCTGCGCCAACTGAAAGCTGGCCAGCGCCGTGCGAGTGGCGTCCGTCAGCTCGTTGTTGATGGGCCCGTTGTACCAACCCAGGTTCGCCAGTCGCGCCTGCACGCCACTGAGCGCGTCCAGCGGGTCCAGGAAGCCCAGCTTCAACTTCCACTCGCACGCCAGCTCGGGCTCCTCGGAGGTCCACACCTTGAGCGTGGCCTCCGTCGCATCCGGCGGCAGCGGCTGATCCAAGAGCCCCTGGAAGGTCAGCGTCCCCTTCAAGAGCTTCTCGCCCAGCTTCAACTCGTAGCGCTTGAGCCCCAGCGGCGCGTTCGCCCGTCGCATGCCCAGCCGGATGCGGTCCGGAGGGTCTCCCCCCTGCAGGCTGTAGCTGGAGCCCGTGGATACCTTGAGTCCCGGCAGCTCTGGGATGACCACCTCGTCACCCGGCTGGAGGCAGAACGCATTCGCCCGCTTCGCGCGCAGGGACGCGTTGTCCGGATGGTCCCAGAGTTCCTGCCACTTGGCGAACCCATACTGCCGAGCAATCTTCGACAGCCACTCGCCCTGCTTGACCTTGTGCCGTGTGCTCATCGCGCGTTGGGTCCTTCCAGCGACTCAGCCCTGCGGTTTCGGGAACGACAGAACCGACTCACCTTCGGGGAGCTTCTCGAGCTTCGCGCCACCCTGCCCATCCAACGTGCCCTTGCGGACACTGCCATCCGGCAGCTTGAGCTCGAACTCACGCCCCTCCACGGACCCGCCGCTGCGGCTCTTCATCTTGAGCTGCATGGAGCCCGACTCGGCCGGCGGCAGCTTTCCAATCTCCTTGAGGCTGATGGACTCGCTCTGCGCCGAACCCGCCGCCTCCATCTTCACCTTGGCGCCCTTGAACTTCACCTCGGAGCCATCCAGCGTGAGCGTCTTGGCGATGAGCTTCACGTTGCCGGACTTCTCCACCTGCAACGCCAGGTTGCCGTTGACGATGACGGAGAGCTTGTCGGACTTGAGCGAGTACGACTTGGCCATCAAGGTCGTCTCCTCCTTGATGTGAATCTGGAACAGGCCCTTCACCTCTTCCTTCAAGTCCTTGCCCACCGTCACCGTGGCGGCGCCCTTCACCTCGGTCTGCCAGTCGGTGCCGACCTTCCGCTCCGTCTTCTCCGCCACCGTCTCGCTGCGGTGGCCCATGACGTTCTCGACGTGCGCGCCGCCCACCTGAATCGACTTCACGCCACCGGTCGCCTCGTTCAGCGCCAGCGCGACGGACACCGCCAGCGCCCCGCCAATCGTGGTGGCCTTCGCCGCGCCCACCATCTCCGACGAGGCCTTGGAGACGTCCACGAAGAGGTTGCCGCCCACCGTCATCACCTGGTTGCCATCGACCTCCTCGTCGTGGCTCCCGAGCGTGGTGCTCTCGCGGTTCTTCTGCACCAGCAGCGACTGGTTGCCCTCCACCACCGACACGTCGTGCTTCTTCACCAGCAACGTCTGGAAGCCGTCCACCGTGCGCTTGCGGTCCTTCTTCACCAGCAGCGCCTCGTACCCGCCCACCTGCTGGTCCTTGTTGTTCTCCGTGAGCAGGTCTTCGTCCTTCTGCGCGTGGGTGAAGACCTCCTCCGCGCCCGCGGAGTCCTCGACGCGCACCTCGTTGAAACCGTCGCTGCCGGGGCTCGACGCGCTCTTGCGAGTGCTCTTCGTCTTCTCGTCCGGCAGCGGATACGGCGCCATGTTGGAGCCGTTGTAGACGGCGCCCGCCACCAGCGGTCGGTCCGGGTCACCCTCCAGGAAGCGAATCACCACCTCCTGGCCGATGCGCGGCAGCCACACGTCGCCCCACGCCGGGCCACCCCACGGCTGCCCCACGCGCACCCAGCAGGAAGCCCGCTCGTCCTTCTTGCCCTCGCGGTCCCAGTGGAACTGGACCTTCACCCGCCCGTGCTCGTCGGTGTGGATCTCCTCGCCGGAGGGCCCCACCACCGTGGCCGTCTGCAGGCCGGCGATGCGCGGAGGCGGCGTCTTGCGACGCGGCCGGAAGGGCACCTCCTTGGGGAGGAGCTGGAACTGGTTGCGGTAGAGCCCCTGGAGCGACTCGCTGCCCGCGGTGACGTCCGGCTGGAGGCCCGAGTGCACCACGTCGGTGACCAGGTACTCCCCCTTGAAGGCGTCGTCCTCGGACAGCTCCACTTCCATGAGGAACCCCGGCGTCAGCCGAGGCGCCACGCTGTCACCCGCGAGCGTCCGGCCTCCCACCGTGGCCTCCTCCACGCGCACGTTCGACGTGGACTTGCCCACGCCCGGTGTCACGTAGCCGGCGGGGTAGTCGTACAGCTCCAGCGCCGTCACGCCCTCCTTGGCCTCCGTCTTTCCGGAGACGTCCAGCGCGGGCTTCGAGAAGTCGTAGTCCTTCAGGTGCACGGCGCCCGGACGCAGCCGGTGCACCACCTCCAGCGCGGAGAGGTACTCCTCCTCCACCACCGCCTTGCCCAGGCTGGGGCGCAGCGGCAGCGTCTTGCCCTGCGGCAGCGGTGCATGCGCGCTCGGCTTGTCGCCCAGCACCAGCGTGTGCCCGTCCTCCGAGTGCTCGAAGAAGTAGAAGATGCCCTCCCACTCCATCAGCCGGCTGATGAAGGCGAAGTCCGACTCGCGGTACTGCACGCAGTACTCGCGCGGCGCGTAGGTGGCCGACAGGGCCGCGCGCATCTCGATGCCGTTCTCTTTCAAAACCGCCTTGAGGATGTCGGGGACGGTCTTCTCCTGGAAGATGCGGCTCTTGTGGGACTGGGTCAGTCGCCACAGTCGCGGCACCACGTGGGCCCGGTAGCGCCGGCGCCCCGTCTTCATCCCCAGGTCTTCCACCTCGCGCACCCAGCCGTGCACGTGCCGGGCGGCGAAGTCCCGCACCGAGAACGTCGCCAGCGCTTCCTGGCCCACCAGCTCCGCGACGTCGAGCGCGTCGCCTTCCACCGTGAAGAAGTCCACACGGAAGTCGTACAGCCGACTGAGCCCCTCGGAGCCGGAGATGCCCGACACGCCCAGCCCATCCGGGCCATGCGGGCCGACCTTCAGCGAGAACGCCGGTGAGCTCTGTCGTGACATGACTCCCCCTTCACCAGCGGCAAGCCATCAACGGCGGGCCGGGGACGGAGGCGGAATTCTACCACACCGAGTGAATCCCGGCGCACGCCCCGCGCCGGAAGTCCGGCTCAAACGTCCAGCGGCTCCGTGGTGCGCACCACCCGCATCCCCGCCCGCCGCAGCTCCTCGATGGCCTCATCGGCCAGTCGGGGGAAGTCCAACGAGGGCGGAAGCGGGTCCAGGGGCGGCGCCGGCACCGGGCTCATCGCATCCACCAGGATGTGCACCCGCCCCATCTTCGAGGGGTCGGTCCGTTCGATGTGCTCCCGGAGGTCGCGCAGCGTGGACAGGACGCAGTGGGACTTGGCCTGACCGAAGACGTAGAGGCGATCAAACGTCATCAATCGCTCGAAGAGGCGCGTGTTGAATTCGCCCACACGCTGCCCCTTCACCTCCGTCACCTCGGGCATGAGCACGGAGTAGTTCTCCGTCAGCGGGTTCTCCCCCTTCATCTCGAAGTGGGTGGCGGTGTCCCGCGCCAGGGCGTGGAACACGCTCGCCTCGTAGAACGCCGGCACCAGCGCGTGGCTCAGCCCTCCGAGCAGCGCATGGTACGGCCAGATGGTGAGCACGTAGCGCGCCTGTGTCTCCAGGCGCTCGCAGTACTCCAGGCTCTCCTCCGGAAAGCGCGTGGCCCGCCACCGGCCCGAGCGGACATCCGCCGCGGTGACTTGCGTCATCGGCGCGGGGTGCTGCCCCCGCGCGTCCTTCCACCACGCGGGATGGAAGATCTGGAAGATGCGGTGGGTGTCGAGCGAGAACACCAGCTCCGTCACCCGGTCCAGGTGCGAGTAGAGCCAGCGCAGCGTGCGCTGGGTGTCCTCGACGGCGCCGGGGACGAAGAGGCTGGCGCCGGGCGAGCAGAAGGCCACCTGCACGTCGATGCCGAAGGCGGCGATGCGCACCTTGTCCTCTCGCGCGGGGCGCAGGCCGTGCTGGGAGACGTAGCGCCGGGCCTCGTCGGCGACCTCGGCGGTGCGCTCCAGGTACAGCTGACCCGCGCGAGCGTCCTGGTGGAAGTCAGGGATGGGCAGGGGCATGCGGTCCTCCTGGGGTGATTCGGGTCAGCGGCTCTTGGGGAAGTGACGCCGCGTCAGCTCCTCGACGAGCGCCTTGGTGGCGGGAGTCTGGGCAATCTTCGCGGGCTCCGCGCTCGCTTCCAGCGCGCCGACAAGGGAGGGCGTCTCCGGCTCGGCCTCCATGAGCGGGAAGTAGCCCTCCGGCGCCGGCTCGCCCTCCTGGCCCACCAGGCCGATGGGACCAGAGCCATGGCGACGGCGGAAGATGACGGGGGTGCCGGGGATGCTTTGCTTGCCCTCGGCCAGCTCGTTGCCGAACTTCATCACCGGCTGGGCTCCCGTCTGCGACAGCTTGTAGATGGCGGCCACCCTGTCCCGGGTGAAGGGGCAGTCCATGGTGCGCGCGACGATGTGGCCGCCGTAGCCGTAGAACTGCGCGCTCGCGTCCCACTCCACCTGTCGCCGCAGCGCCTCGAACTCGCGCGTGGCCTCCGCATCCAGGCCGTCCTCGAGGATGTTGACGGGGCGGATGCCCATGTCACGCGCGCGTGTCACGGCGTAGAGGTACTGGAGCTTCTTGTTGCCGGAGTCGAAGCGGATGGAGTCGCCGGAGCCCGGGTCCTCGCGGATGAGCTGGAAGGCGGCGGGGATGCCCGAGGTGAGCGTGTCGAAGGTGTCCAGCAGGTAGCTGGAGCGCTGGGGACGGCGCTCGCGCATGGCGCGGAACGCGGCATCGTCCGAACCGAAGCGCTGGATGTGCTCATGCCCCATGGTGCCCACGGGCATCATCCCCAGGGAGCGCGCGCCCTCCACGTTGCTGGTGCGCGTGACGCCCACGTCCTTGCAGGCGCGCAGGGCGAGCTCGTGCTGCTCCAGACAGGTCGCCGCGCGCAGGCCCACCTCGAAGATGCGCGCGGGGTCCTCGACGATGTCGATGAGCTCCTGGACGGTGGCGCGCACGCGCTGGGAATACCCCTCCGAGTCCACGGTGATGGGCACCGGCTTGACGCCCACCGCGTCGAGCGTCTCCAGGGCGATGGTCTTCTGCTCCTCGCAGGTGACGCGGGCGAGCGCGCGGGCCAGCACGTCCCGGTCCATCAGGGCCTGGGTGGCGACCTGGATGCGGAAGTTGAGCTGGAGCAGCAGCGGCTCCACCCAGGAGATGAGGGCGGAGGGACCGGTGAGGGTGAGGATGGGCTCGCGTGGGAAGAAGACCGAGCCGCGCGGAATGGCGCGGATGGAGAGCTTCTCCTTTCGGAGGATGGCCGCCTTGAAGCCCACGCCCATCTCGTAGTCGTAGCGCGCGAGAAAGTCGTAGTCCTCCGGCTTGGGCTCGGGGAGGAGCGCACGCACGTAGGCCGCGAGGTCCAGGGGCATGACCTGGAGGCCGCCCTTGCGGTGTGAGTAATAGAACGTCTCCCGGCGCAACGGCCAGCCGGCCTCCGCCATGCTGAACTTGTAGCCATCCGTCGCGAGCAGCGAGGTCGCCATCCTGGGTGCCTTCCTCCGGTGTTTGTTGAGACTACGCGCGGCATGATGGGTTTCCTACCCTTCTGGCTCGCTTTCCCAGGCATGCCTTGTCGACGCGATTAAAAGGGGAGGCCATGTCGCCGGCCCCCTCCCGACGCCTGCTTCCCGCGCTCGCCGCCAGTGTGGCCGTGCACGGATTGCTGTGGCTGCTCGTCGATGGACTGCCTCGTGCTCCGCGCCCGCCCGTGCCGCCTGCCCGCCCCGCCACGCTGCAATGGGTGGAGGTGACCTCGGTGGCGCCCGAGCGCGCCCGTCGGGACGGCCCGATGCCCAGGTCTGGGAGCGACACGAAGCCGTCAGCGCCCCGGCCATCCGGCGAAGCACGGGCCGACGCATCGCCTGGCCCGAGCAAGCCCCCACCGGGCAGCCCCGTGGCGGACAAGGACTCCGCGGCCAGCACCGCGAAGGAGCACAAGCCGAGTCCCGAGGATGCGTCGGCTCCGCCCGAGCCCGCGCTCGCGCTCGAGGCGCCGCCCTCTCGTGAAGAGGCAGCCCCCTCCGGAGCGCCACGAGCAGGGCCGCGTCCACCCGACAGCCCGCTGGCCATGGCCGATACCTCCGCCGTCACGGAGCGCGCACGCGTGAGCGACCTTCCTCGCGCGACTCCGGGCCTGGCCGAAGATGTCCCGCGAGCGGTCTCCTCCGCGGTGCTCACGGACTTCGCGCGCGCCCCCGAGGCCGTGGCGCGAGCCCCGGACACCGCGCGCCTCACGGAGTCTCCCGGTTCGGGATTGCTCCTGGCCACACGGACCCAGGCGTTGCCGATGCGCCGCGCGGACACCACCCCGGCACCGGACGTCGGCATCCGCGACGCACGCAAGTCCCCCACTGCCCAGGCACTCGTCGAGGACCTCGTCTCGGAGAGCGTGGGACGCGGCAGGGTGGACCGGGGGCTCGTGCATCCCTACTTCAGCCAGCTCGGCAAGAAGCTCGTGGCCGTCTGGGACGCGGACCGCTCCGTGAAGGAGCATGGCCTCCAGGGCTACTTCGACATGGGCATGGAGCGCAGCCGCGCCTACGGCCGAGCCTGGAGCGAGCGCGCCGCGAACTACGGCTCCTCGGGCGCGTTCGTCGCGAACAACCAACCCCTGGACGACAAGCGCCGCCCGGTCAGCACCGTGGGAGACCCGGCCCTGCGCATGCGCAGCGAGCTGCGCGAGAAGATGCGCGAGGGCTTCCGCTCCACGCGCCGAGCCCTCATCCGCGTCGTCCAGGACAACCACGGACGCCTGCTCGACGTCGTGCTCGTGCAGCCCAGCCACCAACCCGAGGTCGACCAGGAGGCCGTGAAGGACGTGCGCGCCGCCGCGGAGAAGCTCCCTCCCCCACCCGCCGAAGCCGTGGGGAGCCGCGAGCGGCTCGTCAGCCTCTGGGAGTTCGAGCTGATCATCTCCATCAGCCCGCCCATCCCCACCTTCACCTTCGAATTCGACGAGGCCCTCGGCTTCATCGACACCCGGCTGCCCCTGGACAAGCGCATCTACAAGCGTGTGCGCCTCGTCGAGCTTCGCTAGCGCTTCGCCACGCTAGAGGCAGTCCACCAGCCCGTCGTAGAGCGTCTTCCGCGTCCCCGGCAACGTGGCGTAGAGCGGCTCCGGCCCCGCGAGCGCCGTCAACAACGCCGCCATCGTGGTGCCGCGCGCCAGCGGGCTCTTGCAGGCCCATGTCCGCGTCTGCGTGGTGATGACACCCGTGCGCGAATCAATGTCCTCGGCGCTCCCGCCGAACACCCAGAGACACTGGCCGACGACACCCGTCCGAGTCTCCACCGAGCAGCGGAAGACGATGGACTCGATGTTGGCGTAGTCCCCCTCGCAGAACGTGTCGCCACAGATGTCGTCGAAGTTCTGCTTCAAGTGGCCGCGCAGCTCGAACCACGCCTGGAACTCCGCCTCCGACTGGAAGGAGCTCACCGCATCGACATACGACTTCGGCCGCCGCTCCAGGGGCCGCGAGGACACCCCTTCCTGGGGCACCTCCGCCCCAGCGAGCGACGACATCCCCAGCATCGACAGCACCCACCATGAACGCATGCTCATCCCGACGGACCTCCCCCTGGAACAATCAGGTGACTCGGGCTTAACTCGTTTTTCACGAAACACTGTCTTCACAAATAATCCGGGATGACATTGAGTGTCCGCCTCTTGAAAGGCAGGCCCGCGTGGCGACCCTCCTCCGTCGTGTTTCCGATGTCCTCGTCCTCGCTGTCGTCGCGTTGACCTTCGCGTTGCTGCCGGGCTGCGGCGAGGGCGCCTCGGAAGACGACCCGTTCGGAGAGGCGCAGCGGGCGCTGCTCAACGGCGTGGGCTCCACGGCGGCGCGCGCGGCCCTGACGAAGCGGTGGGCGCCCATCCACTACCAGGACGTGGATGTGACGGGCTCGCACTCGCTCAGCGGCAAGTCCGACTTCCTCACCCGCGTGGACTTCGACGGCGACTGGAGCGGGACGAACAACTGGGACAACACCGGCTCGCGCGTGCTGTCCGCGCACGCGTATCAGTCCGTGGTGGAGACCAGCACGCACTGGTACCTGCTCTACACGTTCTTCCACCCGCGTGACTGGTCCGACAGCATCTTCGACACCGAGCACGAGAACGACGGCGAGGGCGTGCTGCTCGTCGTCCAGCGCGATGGCAGCGAGTACGGCTCGCTCGTGGGCGCGGTGACGGTGGCGCACAAGGACTTCTTCTCCTTCGTTCCCTCGGGCAGCCCGCTCGGCTCGGGCTCGGAGTCGCTCGACGGCACGCTGTCGCTGGCGTCGTTCGAGGGACAGCTCCACCCCATCACCGCGCAGGAGGCCAAGGGCCATGGCCTCAAGGCGTGGCCCGCGTACGACATCGTCGGTGACGGCGTGAAGTACTTCCCGTCCCTCTCGCTCGCCGAGCAGCCCTCGTCCGCCACGGACTCCGACGTGCGCTACAAGCTGGTGGACATCTACGGCGCGGAGGGCCTCTGGCCGAGGCGCGAGCTCACCACGCTGTTCTCCTCGTACGGGACGTTCCGGGGAGACACCAGCGGCGGCTGCGGACTCGTCGCGGGCAACTGCGGCACGAACTCCGCCAACGCGCCCTGGGGCTGGGATGACCAGAACGACGGCCCCATCCTCCGAGGCGAAATCGCGAACGACCCGGCGAAGCTCGCGGCCTACTACTTCAGCCCGTCGTCGCAGTTCTCGACGACGTACACCTTCAACCCGTTCAAGGGCATCGGCACGGACCCGAACCAGCCCTGAGCAGCGACGCCTGAAGACGCGGAGCGGGACTCACTCCCGCTTCCGCGCGAGGCTTGAAGCATCAGGACGCGCGCGACTTCCGAGCAGGGCGCCGGGTGCGGGTGCGCACGGGCGTCGAGGAGGCCTGCCCATAGACGCGGTCGTAGTCCTTCATGCTGCGGCGGATGACCTCCATCGCCTCCGGCCTGTCGTAGACCTCCGCGATTTCGACGCTGCGCTTTCCCTCACCGGGAATCTGCTTGTAGGTGAGGAAGTAGTGCTTGAGGCGGTCCAACAGCGGACGCGGGAGCTGGGCGATGTGCTGCAGCTCTCCGTAGACGAGGTCGGACTCGAGCACCGCGATGATTTTGTCGTCCGCCTCGTTGCCGTCGATCATCCGGAAGCCGCCGATGGGCACCGCGCGCACCAGGAGGTTGCCGTTGCTGACGACCTTCTCCGTCAGCACGCAGACGTCGATGGGATCTCGGTCGCCCTGGATGTTCTTCACACCCGTGCGCTCGGCGCAGCGCTTCGCCACCAGCTCGTCGCAGTACGTCTGGGGAATGAAGCCGTACAGCGTCGGGCACTGGCTGCTGAACCGCTGCGGCCGGTCCAACTTGAGGATGCCCGACTCCTTGTCCAGCTCGTACTTCACCGCGTCCGTGGGGACGATTTCGATATAGGCGGTGACGATTTCAGGAGACTCGTTCCCAGGGGTGATTCCATGCCAGGGATGAGCCGCGAACGACTTCTGAGGTGCTGACTTCTTCATGTGGGCACGTCTCCCGAGCGCCTGCACGCCTCGGAGTAGAGTTGCGCGACCGCGTCCTCCAGCTCGCGCGTGAGGTCATCGCGGTCTTCAATCGTCAGGCCCTGCGTGGGGATGGGCTCGCCCACCACCAGCGACACGCGCTGGCCCCACCGCACCGCCCGTCCTCCCTTGGGAAGGATGAGCCGCGTCCCCGACACCGCCAGGGGCACCACCGGCACGCCTGCCTGGATGGCGAGCGTCGCGGCCCCCTTCTTGAACGGCCGCAGCCGCCCGTCCTCGCTGCGCGTGCCCTCGGCATAGAACAGCACGCTCACCCGCTCGCGCAGCGCCGTCACCGCCTCCTCCAGCCGGGCCCGGTCCTCGCTGCCGCCGCTGCGAGCCACGGGGATGTTGCCCGCCCGCCGCAGCGCCGCGCCGAACACCGGAATCTTGAACAGCTCCGCCTTCGCCACGAAGCGCGTGTGCGTCTCCACGTACGCCATGGCCAGCGGCGCGTCGTAGTGCGACTGGTGGTTGCACACGAAGACGACGTGGCCCTCCGTGGGAATGTGCTCCAGCCCCACCGCCTCGTGACGCACGCCCGCCGACGCCAGCACGCCTCGCGCCCAGAGCCTCAGGGCCTTGTCCGCCTCCCCGTGCGCGCCACCCACGGACAACGCGGAGATGACCGAGGAGAACACCCCCGTCAGGCCCACTGCTGAAACACCCGCGAACGCTGTCCGGACGATGTCTCGAATCACACGAACTCGTGGGCGGGGAACAGGAGCACGTCCGAGATGCGCTGGACCCCGAGCAGCAGCATCAGGATTCTGTCGAGCCCCACGGCGATACCCGCCGAGGGCGGCATTCGACCTACTGCGTCAAGGAACCGCTCGTCCAGAGGATACACGGAACGCCCCAGCTTGCGCCTGAGGTCCTGTTCTTCCACCAACCTCGCCCGCTGCTCGGCCGCGTCCGTCAGCTCGGAGAACCCGTTCGCCAGCTCCAGGCCCTTCGCGTACAGCTCCACCCGCTCCGCCACGGCGGAATCCCCGGGCTTCAAGCGAGAGAGCGCCGCCATGGACGCCGGGTATTCGATGAGGAACGTGGGCCGCTCGTGGCCCAGGCCCGTTTCCACCCGCTGCAGGAAGAGGTGGAAGAAGACGTCGTCGAAGCTCTCCGCGTCGCCCGTCCGGACACCCGCGGCCTCGGCGGCGCGCTTGAGCGAGGGCCCATCCGAGTGCACGCGGATATCCACGCCCGTCGCCTTGAACACGGCGTCTCTCACCGTGAGGCGCTCGTAGGGCGTGCGCGTGAAGAAGGCCGGGTCGGCGCCGGGCTCACCCTCCGTGGCGGAGCGCCCGGCCTCCGCGAGCGCGCCCTCCAAGTCGCTCATGATGGCGTGGTAGTCCGCCTGGGGCCGGTAGAACTCCAGCATCGTGAATTCCGGATTGTGCGTGGCGGTGACTTCGCCGTTCCGGAACACCTTGCAGAGCTGGAAGAGGGGCCCCGCCCCGTCGGCGAGCAGTCGCTTCATCGCGTACTCGGGGCTGGTGTGCAGATAGAGGGTGCGAGCGGTGCCGACGTCCGTCTCGGGGATGAAGCCCGCCTCGAAGGCGTTGATGTGCGGCTCCATTCCGGGCGTGGGGATGAGCAGGGGCGTCTCCACCTCCAGATACCCCTCGGCGACGAAGAAACGTCGAAGGGCGGAGTAGAGGGCCTGTCGTCCCCGGGCGGCCCGCCATTGAGAAAGATTGGGCATGGGCAAGGCGGAAGTAACATGCCGCCCGACATGCACCCAAGGATTCCCCTCCTCCTCGCCCTGGCCTGCCTCCTCAGCGCCTGCCCCAAGGGCCCTCCCGCGGACTCCCGGCAGCCCCCCACGGAGGAGCAGCGCCTCACCGAGGATGTGCGCGCGCTGGCCTCGCGAGCGGAGACGCTGCTGGAGGCGCAGCACCGGCTCGTCTGGGTGTTCTGGACGGAGGGCCGCCACGTGGACGTCTCCGGGACGTACGTGGGGCAGGAGGACCTCTTCACGCTCGACAACATCCGCAAGGTGGACCGGCTGCGGCAGCTCACGCAGGACCCGCGCGAGGTGCGCGCCCTCACCGCGCTGCACTCGCACTTCGCCGGCGAGTACCTGTCTCACGCGCTGGCCGAGTACAACGACGCGTCCGCCAACCTGGAGGCCTCCCTCACCTTCACCCTGGACGGCAAGGAGCTGCGCTACCGGGACTTGGAGCGGCTCCTGGCCAACGAGCGGAGCGCGGCGCGGCGCAAGGCGCTCTACGCGGCGGTGACGCCCCTGTTGGAGCGGCTCAACCAGACGCTGCGCCGCAAGGAGGAGCGCGCGGAGGAGCTGGTGAAGACGCTGGGCTTCCCTTCGTACGAGGCCTTCGGCAGCGAGCTGCGACAGGCGGACCTGGGCAAGCTGAGCGTGCTGGCGGAGGAGATTCTCCAGGCCACGCAGTCGCCGTACCGGCTGGTGATGGAGCGGCTCGCGCAGCGTGAACTGGGCGTGCCCTTCAAGGATATCACCCGCGCGGACATCCCCCGGCTGTTCCGCTCGCGTGAAGTCGAGGACGCCTTCCCCAAGGGCGAGTCCCTGCTCAAGGCGCACGGCACGCTGTCGGGGATGAGCCTGGACCTCGCCGAGCTGAAGAACGTCGCAATCGACGCGAGGGACTTGCCGCGCAAGAACAACCGCCCCCTGGCGCTGTCGGTGCGCGTGCCGGACGACGTGCGGCTGTCGTTCAAGCCGGGCTCGGGCGTGCTGCACCAGGCGCGCGTGCTGCACGAGTTCGGGCACGCGCTGCACTCGGCCTTCACGAAGGAGACGCGCTTCGAGCTGGCGCGGCTGGGCAACCCCACGGTGGGCGAGGCGTACTCGTCGCTGTTCGAGGACCTGCTGGAGGACCCGGTGTGGCTGGAGGAGCACGCGGGCATCAGCGGAGATCAGCGCTCGCAGTTCCTGGCCACCTCCAGCGCGCACAAGCTGTACCTCATCCGCCACGCGGCGGGCCGGCTGCTGTACCAGTTGGAGCTGCACCGGCGCGTGGAGGTGGACCCGAAGGAGCTGTACCGGCAGGTGATGTCGCGCACGGACGACATCCCGATGACGGATGAAGACACGGAGCGCTACCTGGTGGACCAGGAGGACTTCTTCCAGTCCGCGGACAGCTTCCGAGCGTGGTTCCTCGCGGGCCAGCTCCAGGCGCAGCTCAAGGCGCGCTTCGGCCCCGCGTGGTGGCACGCGCCGCAGTCAGGTGAGTTCCTCAAGGCGCTGTGGGCCAAGGGCAACGGCCTGTCCGCGCGCGAGGTGGCCGAGGCCATCGGCGAGAAGGGCATCGAACCCGACGTGCTGCTGCTGCGCCTGGGCACCACGCTGCAGGTGCCCATCCGGCTGAACCTGGAGGGCGTGGAGGACAGCATCCTCCCGGCGGCGCCTGGCCTGGAGGGCTTCACCCAGCCCGCGCCACCTCCGGGGCTGGAGGGGTTCACCGCGCCGCAGGGGACGCAGCAGGGCCCCACGCTGCCGCCCAAGGCGGGCACGGGCGACGGACGGTAGAAACACGAAGGGCCTCCGCCCACATGGGGACGGAGGCCCTGTCGATGTGGCGGGGAGCCGAGTCCCCGCCGTCAGCCAAGGACTACAGGAGCTTCATCAGCTCCGCGCGCTTGGCGTTGTACTCCTCGTCGGAGAGGACGCCCGCGTCCTTCAGCTCCTTGATTTCCTTCAGGCGCTGCGCGGGGCTGCGCGTGTCGGCGGGAGCCGCCTGCTGCGCGGGCTCCTGGGGGCGCTGCTGCTGGCCCTGCTGGTTCATGAACTGCTGGGCCATGCCGAAGCCCATGCCCATGCCCATGCCGCCCAGCGCGTTGCCGGAGCCGCTGCCATCGCCGCCCTTGGCCATGCCCTCGGCCGCGCCCAGCATCGCCTGGCCCTGCGCGTACTGCTGGAAGCCACCGGCCAGCCTCGAGTAGGCGACGTCCTTCGACAGCTTCTTCAGCGTCGCCTCGTCCTCCTCCTTGATGCTGACATGGAAGTTGCCCAGGCGGACCACGGTCAGGCCGTAGCTGTCCACGTGGGGCTTCATTCCACTGATGACCTCGGTCTCAATCTCCTCGGTGTACGCACCGCTCGTCACGTCGAGCAGCGGCCAGCGCTTCTTCACCAGCAGCTCGGCGATGCGGTCCTTGGTGACCTTGAGCACCTGGTTCTTGAACCAGCCCAGCAGCTCCTCATTGCTGGTGCGGCCCATGCCCACCAGACCCACCACGAGCTTCTCCGGGTCCGTCACGCGGATGGAGAAGTCGCCGTAGACCATGGTGCCGATGCCAAGGCCCGTCTCCGGATCTCGCGCATCGCCAATGGGCCCGCCGAACTTCACGCCCGCGAACTCGCGGACGGAGACGAAGAAGACCTCGGCGACGAAGAGGTTGCCTCCCGTGAACTTCTCCAGGAGCGCGGACAGGAACGGGATGTTGTTCGAGTCGAGCTGGTGACGGCCGGGCCCCAGCTTGCCCTCGACCTTGCCGTCCTTGACGAAGAGGGCGACCTCGTCCGCGTCGACGGTCAGCTGGGTGAGCATCCGGATGTTGTTCTCCGGATACTTGTAGATGATCTCCCCCTTCGCCGTGTCCGCGCGAGCGATGAAGTTGCGCTTCGCCTCACCCTTGATGGTGTCGAAGATACCCATTGCTAGTCAGCGCCTCCGTGGCCGCCATGGTGGCCGGCAAATCCGCGCCCCCACCCGACCCTCTCTAAGAACATGGCGTCCGCGACGAAAGCGTGCCCGCTTTCCGCCCGTCAGCCCTCCCCGGAAGATGCCAGTTTCACTGGCCATTGCCTAGCCGCTCGCCCTCCAGACGGCCTTGGGATGGCCTCCGGTGGACGGGTGGGAGGCCCGCCAGGGCCCCCGGGGAGTTCAGCCCCAGCGGCTGATCAGGCGCTCGCGGTCCAGCAGGCGGATGCTGAGGACGAGGAGCACCGCGTCCAGCACCAGCACCACCGCGCCTTGAAGCGCGTAGAAGCCCAGCCCGGCCTTCAGGACGCCCGCCACCTGCCCGCCCACCATGCCGACGAGCGGCAGGACGACGAGTGCGGAAATCTGCTGCGCCATGCGGGCCTCGCTCACCCGGGCGGAGATGAGCACCGCGACGCCGTTGCCGAAGAAGGCGAACAGCGGGGCAATCACCAGCACGCCGAAGGTCCACAGGGCGTTGGGCATCAGCGGCCCCTGCACCAGGGGCCAGGCGACGATGTCCACGCCCACGCAGAAGACGATGAAGGCCACCCAGGTAATCACCACCGCGGGCACCAGCGCCGCCAGGCTCTTGCCCGCCACCAGTTCCGCGGCCGTCACCGGCGAGGCGAGCAGTGGCTCCAGCGTGCGCCGCTCCTTCTCGCCCGCGACACTCTGCGAGGCGATGAGGATGGGCACGAAGACGGGCATGACGAGGAACAGGCCGAACCAGTCGGTGAGCGTCTTGTCGATGAGGAAGCGCGCCGCGCTGGCACCCAACGGCAGCGTGGGGTCATAGAACTGCGCCACGCTGCGCAGGTCGGCGCTGTTGGGCGTGTTGACGTACGTCCACACGACGACGATGGGCACCAGCACCATGACGGCCGGCAGCACCGCCATGGAGACGAGCAGCCCCACGTTCTTGCGCAGGTCCAGGAAGTCCTTCCAGAACACGGCCAGGGCTCGACGCGGACGGAATGCCATGGCTCAAGCGCCCTCTTCACGAAGCAGGTCCAGGTACACCTCTTCCAGCGGACGCTGCGCCGGCACCGCGCTGTGCACGCGCGCGCCCGCGCCCACCAGGCACGCCAGCACGTCCGGCGCGTGGGCCTCGTCCTCCAGCATGACGCGCAGCCGCATCCCTTCCGCCAGCACGTTGGGCGCGAAGGGCAGCGCCGCCAGGACATTGCGGAAGCGCTCCGCCTCCCCGTCCACCCGCACGTCCAGCGCCTGTCCGGAGCGCCGCAACTCCCGCACCGGCCCCATCAAGAGAAGCCGCTTCTTCACCACCGCGACGCGCTCACAAAGCCGCTCCACCTCCGAGAGGTTGTGCGAGCACAGGACAATCGTGCGCCCCTCCGACGCGAGCTCGGCCACCGCGTCGCGCACCGTGCGCGCGGACTCCGGGTCCAGGCCACTGGTGGGCTCGTCCAGGAAGATGACGCGCGGGTCGTGCACCAGCGTGCGGACGATGGCGAGCTTCTGGCGCATGCCCTTGGAGAAGCCGCCCACGGGCTCCTCCTCGCGGCCGCCCAGGCCGAAGCGCTCCAGGTAGTGCTGCGTGCGCGGCCAGGCCTTGGCCTCGTCCAGTTCGTGCAGCTTCATGAAGAAGCGCAGGTTCTCCCGGGCGGTGAGCCGCTCGTAGAGGCCGGGCTGTTCGGTGAGCAGGCCCACCACCTTGCGCAGCCCCTCGCCGTCGCGGTCCGCGCGGTGTCCCCACACCACGGCCTCGCCCTCGGTGGGGCTCAACAGGCCGGTGAGCATGCGCACCGTCGTCGTCTTCCCGGCGCCGTTGGGGCCGAGCAGACCGAACACCTCGCCGGGCCGCACGTGGAAGGTGAGCCCCTCCACGGCGACGCGGTCTCCGAAGCGCTTGCCCAGTCCCCGGACGTCGATGCCACTCAATCGATGGTCACCAGGACGAACTTGTTGTTGATGTCCTTGTCCACCGGGGTGACGACCTTGTCCGAGCCCACCGCGCTGCGCAGCGAGTTGAGCATCTTCTGCTCGGCGAGCACCCACTCGCGGCCGGGCCGCGCGACGAGCGTGCGCAGCTTCGCGTTGTAGTCACCGCTGCGGTACTGCTCCACGGTGTTGCTGGAGTAGAGCGTCTCGCCGCGCCAGTTCATCAGGTACGCGACGATGGGCTCGCCTTCCTGGCGCTGCGAGTAGTACCGCCAGAAGAGGTCGCGCTGCGTCCAGTGGTGGGACAGGTCCACCCAGTGGTTCCAGTTGAACCAGAGGGCGAAGCCGGCGGCCAGCATCCAGAAGGTGCCGAACAGCATCACCCGCGCCCGCATCAGCGTGGCCACGACGGCCATGGCCCCCGTCACAGCGAAGACGAAGCCCAGCGCGCCCTTGATGTTGACGGGCTCCGACAGCGAGCGAAGCAGCGAGTCATCCCCCGCGGGGTTCTTGAAGCCGCGCACCGCCAGCGCCACGCCCGCCAGCGCGAGCACCCCGGCCAGGGCCTGGAGCGACACGCGCCCTTCCGTGTTCGGGCGCATGGACTGCCACCCGAGGAAGCCGCCCACCACCGCCACCGCCACGCCCACCAGCCCCGTCGCGGACACCTTCGCGCCGGACGCCACCGCGGTCAGCGTGGCCACGCCGGCCAGCAACATGAGCAGCGCCACCGCGCGCGAGCCCGGCGTCACCTTCTCCCGCGTCTTGGGCGAGAAGGCCTCGAACGACAGGTAGACGCCGAAGGCGAGCAGCACCAGCGTGACGAGGTCGCCGGTCCACAGCGCGCGAGAGAAGAACGCGATGGGCTTGGTGACGAGCTCCTGCGGATAGGGCCGGTCGTAGTTGTAGACGAACAGGTCGGTGAAGTTCTTCGGGTTCTCCGCCAGGTCCTTGCCGACGAGCACGAAGAGGACCAGGCCGAAGATGAGGCTCACCGCGTGCGCGGAGATGCCCTCCTCCCACAGCCGGTCGATGAACAACGCGATGAGGACCGCGAGGCCGGGCAGGACGGGGAAGACGTAGTGGTGGAACTTGGTGGCGCTGGAGGCCAGCAGCCAGAAGGAGAAGGCCACCCACACCACGGCGATGATGGCCAGGTGGTCCGCCTTCTTCTCCGAGCGCAGCTTCAGCTTCGCGACGATGGCGAAGGCGCCGGGCAGCAGGGCCACCCAGGGGAAGATGCCGAAGCCCCCCTGCTCGATGAAGTAGATGAACGTGCCACCCGGCGTGGTGGTGTGCACGCCCGCGGTGAGGCGGTTGAGGTGGTCGTGGACGAAGAAGCGGTACCAGAAGAGCTTGCCCTCGTCGTCCACGCTCTTGAAGAGGGACATCACCACGTACCAGGGCGCGGCCACCGCGAAGAAGACGAGGATGCCCGTGCCCAGGTGCATCTTGTGCATCTGCGCCCACAGCACCGGCATGGGCTGGCGGCCCTCGCGCACGTCCTTGCGGAAGCCTCCGTCCGTCAGCCAGCGCAGGTGCGCATCCAGGCTCGGCCCGTCCCAGGGCATGACGGCCAGGCCCGCGTAGAGGATGAGGATGACGGCGGGAAGGCCCACGCCCAACAGGCCCTTGGCCAGCGTGGACAGGCCCGCGAAGAAATAGAAGCCGTACCACCACGCGGCGCGGTGCTTCGTCGTGTCATCCAACTGGCCGATGAGCGCGCACGCCATCGCGCAGACGAACGTGGTGACGAAGGGCGTGTCCGTCACCGTCTGCCGGGTGAGCAGGAAGTACAGCGGCATGGTGGCCAGCACGAAGCCGGTGGCCAGGCCCGCGCGGCGGTTCACCACACGAGAAACGGCCAGGGACAGGAGCGTCACGGCGGTGATGCTCAGCGCCACGAAGGGCACCCGCATGCCCCACTCGGTGTACAGCCCGAGCTGGCCTCCCGAGCGCACCGTGCCCACCACCTGCATGCCCAGCGCCTGCATCCACATGGTCAGCGGCGGCTTGGAGAAGAACCACGCGTTCTCCCAGAAGGGATACAGGTAGTCGCGGCGGACGATCATCATCCGCGCCACTTCGCCGTAGTGGGTCTCCCAGCAGTCCCACAGCCCCACCGCGCCCAGGTAGGGCAGGAAGAGCAGCCCCGCGAAGAAGGCCGTGGACAACACCGTCCGAGTCGTCGCGGAGAGCGAAAGCCACCGCTGCATCCACCGCGCGGAGAAGGTCTCCTTGCCGAGAATCGCCTCGGCGAAGGTCTGCTCTCGCTGCTGCTCCTGCTGTTCGCCGTCGCTCGCCACGGGTGAAGGGCTCCTTGAGTCGTTTCGGGCGGTTGCCTGCGCACCACGGGCAGGACGCGGCCTTATATCCCCGCCACCCCCGCCGGTCGACCTCCTCTGGAGGCACAGCGTGAGGCAGCGTGCGCGCCATTGTGCAGGAGCCTGCACGGAGGTGGGAGGCCCACATGCAGAGAGCCCGCTGGGGGAGCGGGGGCACGGGCCTTGTATTGCCCGCCCCCGTCCAGTTTCGGAGGCTCCATGCTCGTATCAGCGGTGACGTTGGGTTGTGCCCTGCTCCTGGGGCAGGTCGAGGGCGGTCCGCCCGCTGAGGTCGTCCCCACCGAGGACGCCCGCGTCGAGGTCGCCCCTCCCATCCTTCAGCCAGCCGCCGTGCCGCTGCCCTTCCATGACGCGGAGCGCCCCGTGTTGTGCCTCACGTTGCCGCCCACGCCGGCCGTGCCCTCGGGACTGTGGCGCGCGCAGTGCGACTTCGAGCAACGGAGGTGTCTCGTCACTCCCGGCTACGAACTGGATGCCGACGGCCAGGAGACGGAGCGCTTCCTGGAGCGGGTCCGCGCCTGCGTCCCGGAGGAGGCCGCGCCCGTCCCGAACGCGGAGCTGTTCACGTATCGGCTGGAGCCGGCCATCGCCGACGCGCCGCCGGGCTGGTACCGCGATGAGCGCGGTCGGGTGATGCAGTTCAACTTCGATTTGAACCGGCGCGTCTGGTTGGGTGGCGCGTGGAGCCCGCTGTGGCCCGGTGACGAGGCGCGCGAGGACCGCGTGCGCCTGGACTTCGGCATCGCGCTGGAGGTGGCCGAGCGCAAGCGGCTGCACCGGCTGCACTTCCTGGAGACGGACCTCTCACTCGGCGAGCCCTCCATCGACTTCACGATGATGCGCTACGACTTCAGCGTCGAGCGCGACGAGCCGCTGTTCCGGGTGACGACCTTCTTCGGCGAGCCGCGACGCCACGACATCAGCATCAACCTGGGCGTGTGGATGGAGGCGCTCCACGTGGAGGACCTGGAGCGCGGAGATGCCCGGGGTGGGTTCCTCACCTGGGGCACCCTGCACGCCACCTTGGACTTGTGGCACTCACGCGACATGGTGTCGTACGTGCGCGTGCGCGCGGGCCCCTCCGCGGAGCGCGACTACGAGAACGGCGTCACCACGCTGGTGCCCGGCGCGGCGCTCGAAGGCAACCTGACGCTGGACAGGGATGGGTTCCACCACCTGCGCTTCGGCGCGGAGGCGGAGAAGGTGCTCCTGTCGCGCGAGGTGGAGGGCCGTCCGCTCAGGCCCGAGCGGCTCAGGCTCTCCGCGGGTTACGAGCTCATCCTGCTGGCCATCAACGACCAGCCGCTGAGCCTGGTCGCGGATGCGCGAGGGACGTGGCGCAACGACATCGCCTTCCTGCCGGAGCGCTGGGAGTGGTCCGCCTCGGCGGGCCTGCGCTTCTCGCTGTGGGCCCCCGCGCGCCGCTCCGCGCCCCTGGCCGAAAAGGCCCGGGATTGACCGTGCTCGCGCTTGGACTCGCATTGCTCCTGGCCTCGGCGCCAGGCGCGGGCCCTCCGCCACCGGACCCGTGTCACTCCACGGACTCAACGGGCGAGCAGTTCCCCATCTGCTTCGACCCGGGAGACGGTTGGGTGGTGGGCACGGGCGCGACGGTGCGCGACGGCGTGGGGACCCTGACGCTGCACTCGAGCGTGCGCATCCGCACCGGCCGCACCAGCCGCAGCAAGGGCACGCCCTGGTTCACCAACCATCGACTCCTCGGCGTGGACCTCTGGGATGGCGAGCGGCGCGGCTTTGGCTTCACCGCCTATGACGGACTGCTGCGTCGCCACCTGGAGGAGGGCTTCATCCTGATTCCCACCGCGCGCCCGGTGCGCATCCCCTTCCCGTTCGACGTGACGGTGGCGCTGCGCGCGGCGAGCCTGGAGCGGCGCGAGTGGGAAGGCTCGGGGTGGACCTTGGAGACGGGGCGCATGGGGCTCCTCGTCGACCCGTTGCGCTCGGAGACGGGGCGCGCCTGGTTCGGCTTCGGCCCGGTGGCGAGCCACACGCTGCGCCACGCGGGAGACACCACCGAGCACGCGCTGTCCCCCTTCACCTCGCTGATGTTCGACCTGGGCCTGGAGAGCGATGACGGACTGTGGGCGCTGCGCGCGTCGGGACTCGCGGGGTGGACCTTGGGGCTCGAGGGCGGCACGGATTTCCGCGCCCACGCCGACGCCTCGCTGGAGCGCGTGTTCCTCGCCGTGGCGGACCAGCCCGTGGCGCTGCGACTCTCCGGAGGCTACGTCCTGGGTGACGCGGGCCTCATGCGCCGTGACGAGTGGACGCTCGGCGTGGGCCTGGTGGTGCGTGCCTTCAGCGCGCGATGGTGAGTCCGCCGAGCCCCAAGCTCGGGGGTTTCCTGATATCGAGGCACCGTCAGCCGGGGCACTCGAGGGCGTCGCTGGGGAGCCCTGGCCCTCGCCGGTGGCGAGGAAGGAGGTCCGTCATGGAGAGAAAGCTCGTCTCGATTCAGCGCATCGACCACCTGGAGGACATCCCTGGAGCCGACAACATCCTGAAGGCCCGGGTGATGGGCTGGGACGTGGTGGTGAGGAAGGGCGAGTTCGCCCCCGGTGACGCGTGCGTCTTCTTCGAAATCGACAGCCAGCTTCCAGAGGGCGCGAGCTGGGCGGAGTTCCTCAGGGCCCGGAGCTTTCGCGTGAAGACCGCGCGACTGCGGGGCGTGCTGTCCCAGGGACTCGCGCTGCCCACGTCCATCCTGGAGGGCGAGGTGCCTCCCGAGGGCACGGACGTGCGAGACAGGCTGGGCGTCGTGAAGTACGAGCCGGCGCCGCCCGAGGGCAGCGACGTGGCCGGGCCCTTCCCAAGTGAAGTGCCGAGGACGGACGAAATCCGCCTGCAGTCGGCGCTCGCCGTGCTGGACGAGCTTCGGGGCCACGACTTCTTCGTGACGACGAAGCTGGACGGTACCTCCGCGACGTACTTCCGGCCGCTCGAAGGTCCACTGGTGGCGTGCTCCCGGAACTGGTCTCTGCGACCCGGAACGAGCCGGGTGTGGACGGTGGCGAAGCGGTACTCGCTGGACACCGCGCTGCCTCCGGGCTTCGCCATCCAGGGAGAGCTGTGCGGCCCCGGCATCCAGAAGAACCGCCTGGGACTCACCGAGGTGGACCTGTTCGTGTTCAGCGTCCACGACACCCGGACGGGCCAGTTCCTGGGCCACGAGGACTTCATCGCGTTCTGCGCGAAGCATGGGCTGCGCACGGTGCCGGTGGAGCACGTCGTCACGGGCGAGGCCGCGCGGACGTTCGACCATGATTTGGAGCACTACCTGAAGCTCGCCCAGGGTCTCTACCCGGGCACGAAGAACCGCAAGGAGGGCATCGTCATCCGGCCGCTCGTCGAGCGGCACTCGCCCACGCTGAGCGGCAGGCTGTCGTTCAAGGTCATCAACAACGACTTCCTCCTCAAGGACGAGGACTGAAGCCGAAGCCTCGGAGCCAACGCGTCAGCGCGGCGTTGGACCCGAGGTCTCCCGGTGCACAGAGGACGGAGACGCCTCCAGCACCGTCTTCAACGCGGCCTCGGCGGCCCGCAGGCGCGCATCCTGCGGGTCCACGCGGCGCGCTTCTTCCAGTCGCTCCAGTGCCCGAGGCAGCGCCCCCCGGGACAGCTCGCACCGAACGCCCGCCTCCAGTGCCCCCGTATCCGAAGGGCCGTAGACCTGGGCCTCGTCCGCCGCGTGACACCCTTCCTCGACGCGACCCGTGTCGAACAGCGCGCGCGCCAGCTCCACCCGAGCGCCCACATGCGCGGGGGACAGGCGCACCGCCTCCGCGAGCGGCGTGACGGCCTCTCGCGACAACCCCAGCCGTCGCAGCACCGCGCCCAGCTCCCGCTGAGGCCCTGGCGCGCCAGGCGACAACAGCGCCCGACCTCGCGCCTCGCGCAGCACCGAGGGCTCATCGAACCGCAGCTCCGCCACCATCCGTCCCACGACGTCCTGATACGCGGGCCACTGCGCGGGCCACGTGAAGACGAGGCGGTAGACCCACTCCCCCCGAGGCACGAAGAAGGCGAGCAGATGGCGCCCTCCATCGGGTCCCTCCAGTTGCGCGCGAAGCCGCTGCGCGACACGTCCACCCACCAGCGTTCGCGAGGGGCCCTGCACCGATAGCGTCCGGCCCTCGGGCCCCGGCACTCCCAGCGGCAGCGTCTCCTCATGGAAGTGCCGCGCCTGCGACAGGCCATCCACCGCCTCACCCGCCTCGATGGCCTCCGCGGAGAACGTGGCGCGACCCAGTCCCGGCAACCCGTTGGAGAACGTGCGCCGCCCCTGCCCGTCCACTTCGCCCCGCCAGCCTTCGGGCATCACCACCGCGACGCCGAAGCCGTCATCCCGCTCCACGCGCCAGCCCGAGCGCTCCATCACCACCAGCCCCGCCACGAGCAGCGCCGCGCCCACTCCCACCAGCGGCCTCGCCACGCTCGACCGCATGGTGCGGCGCTCCAATTCGCGCGGCTCCAGGAATGCTCCCGCCAGCAACCCGGCCACCAGTCCACCCAGGTGCCCGGCGTTGTCCACGCCCACCGAGGTCCAGCCCATCCAGAGGAACACGAGCACCGTTGGAAGCGCGCTCTCTCCGGATAGCCACCGCACACGGAAACCCGCGCGAGAACGGTGACGCCGGCCCAGCACCAGCAGCGCGCCCATGCATCCATAGACGAGCCCGGAGGCACCCACGCTCACCGCGCCAGACCAGGCAAGCGAGCTCGCCATCGTGGTCAGCGCGGAGGAGATCAACAGCGCGACATAGTCGAGGCGTCGGCAGGCTCGCTCCAGCGCGGTGCCCGCCGCCACCAGCACGGTGACGTTGAGCGCCAGGTGCAGCGCGTCCCGGTGCAGCAGGTTGGCCGACAAGAGCCGCCAGACCTGTCCCGCCTCCAGCACCAGCGGGCCCGCCTTGGCGCCCCAGCGTACGAGCGCATCCACGTCGACAGGCCCCAGGGCGGCGAGGACCCCGTGGACAGCCACCAGAAGGCCCGCGAGGACCACGGTGACCCAGGGAAAAATGCGAGCGCTCCCTTGGTCGGCCGATTGACCGATGGACAACAGCCCCGGCTCCCCCGCTTCCTGGGGAGAAAGCCCTGTCTTTTGAGGGGGATGCATGACTTGTGCGTTGAAAGGCCGTTCTGCTATGACTGTACGCGGATCGGACCCGTGCTGAAGCTCATCATCGAAGACGACGAGGGGCGCAAGACCGTTGTTCCCTTCGTGCGCGACGAGATCACCATCGGACGTCAGGAGGGAAACACCATCCGCCTGACCGAACGTAACGTGTCTCGTCGTCACGCACGACTGGTGCGGTTGAACGGCCATGTCGTGGTGGAGGACCTGGGTAGCTATAACGGCACCCGGATCAACGGCGAGCGTATCGCGGGTCAGTCGCCCCTCAGTGAGGGCGACCTGATCCAGATCGGCGACTACGACCTGGCTCTCCAGGCCGAAGGCGCCGCCAATGCCGTAGGCCCCATCACCACCAAGGTACCTACACGCCGGCAGGAGGCCGAGCCCGAGGAGCCTGAACGCTCGGAGAGCGAGGAGGAGGCACCTGGAGACGGCGACGAGCACGACCACACGCCCCCGTCCCAAGCCTCCGCGGACAAGCGCCGAAACTCGACCTCCATCATCCGGTTGGATCATGTGGAGGCCGACAGGCCCCGGAAGCTGGAGGACATCGATAGTAAAGATGCGCCCCGGTTGATGGTGCTGACCCCCGACGAGCTGCGGGGTCAGGAGTTCGCGTGCATCCGGACCGAGCTGAGAATCGGACGGACGGACGACAACGACATCACGTTGGACCATCGCTCGCTGTCGCGGACCCACGCCAAGCTGGTGCGTGAGGCGACGGGTGAGTGGCGGGTCATCGACATGCAGTCCGCCAATGGGATGACGGTCAACGGCGAGAGCTACGCCCAGGCCACCCTGAACAGCGGCGACATCGTCGAACTGGGCCACGTGAAGCTGCGCTTCCTGACCGCGGGGGATGCCGGAGACGGCGACGACGCTCCCGCCAGCGAAGGCGGGATGTCGAAGATGCCGCTGGTGGCCGGGCTCATCGCCCTGCTGCTGGGAGGTGGTGGCGTCGCGTTCTGGATGTCCAAGCAGGGACAGGGCACGGTCACACCGATTCCCCCCACGGAGCCGGTGGCCATCCAGCAGCCCCCACCCGAGCAGCCGCCCGCGCCTCCCGTCCAGCCGCCCGACGAGAACAAGGTTCCGACGACGGCGCAGACCGGGACGACTCCGCCTCCCGAGACGCCTCCTTCGACGGAGCCCTCGAAGCCGCCGGAGCCTCCGAAGCCGACCCTCGAGGAGCACCTCGCCAACGCCCGCACGGCGTTCGCGGCTGCGGACTTCGAGGGCGCAGCGGCTGTGCTGGAGAAGACCCGTAACGCTGACGGAAAGTTTCCCCCTGGAGCGAAGACGCTCTTGGACGAGGTCAAAACCGAGCGGACATTCAAGACTCAGCTCGACAAGGCCGAGTCAGCGCTGGCTTCGGGCAAGGTTGAAGAGGCGAAGGCGGCCCTCGAGGCAAGTGCCAAGACTGGCATCTTCATGGAGCGCCATGCGGAGCTGAAGGGTCAGCTCGACGCGAAGCTGCAGGAAATCGAGGCGGCCAAGGTAGCCGAGACGGCGAAGCCTCCTCCCGCAGTGGTTCCGGCCTCCAGCAAGGAAGACCCCAAAGCGACCGCCGCCGCCGAGCGCGATGCGCAGACCGGCGCGCTCGTCACTGACGCTCGCGCACTGATTAAAGGGCAGAAATACCGGGAAGCCCTGGCGGTTGCCGAGAAGTGCTCGAGCTTGAATCCGGCGAGCCCCGATTGCGAACTGGTGTTGGGCATCGCCAAGGCGCGGCTCAACAAGGTTGACGAGGGTGCGAAGCACTACCAGCGATTCCTGGACCTCGCGCCCAAGGATCATCCCTCCCGCAAGGGCGTTCAAGATCTCCTGAACCAGTACGAAGACTCGAAGACTCGATGAAGAGACCCTAGGGAGGCTGAACCATCCCCCATCGGCTGTGCGTGCTCGCCCCCCCCTCCCCGAGCCGCAGCACGACGAAGTTCACCTGCAGCGAGGAGACGCTGTGCAGATTCGCATCCTGGTGGTTGATGACGAGCAGGACAACTGCGACTACCTCAAGCTGGTGCTGACCCGCGAAGGCTACGAGGTCGTGACCACGACGGACCCCACCCAGACGGTGGAGATCCTCCGTGGTTCCGACTTCCACCTCGTCATCCTCGACATGATGATGCCGCAGATGTCGGGGACCGAGGTGCTGGAGCAGATCCGCAAGTACGATACGGACGTTGCCGTCATCGTCGCCACCGCGTACCCCACGGTGGATACGGCGGTCGCTTCGCTCAAGGCCCAGGCTTCCGACTACGTCAAGAAGCCCATGGAGCCGGAGCAGTTCATCACCGCGGTCCGCAACGCCCTCCAGAAGAAGGGCTTGTCACAGGACCCGGAGGCGGACCTGCACCGCGCCATCGGTCGCACCATCCGCGACGCGCGCAAGACGCAAGAGCTCACCCTCAAGCAACTCGCGCGACGCACCGGCTTGTCCGTGTCACTGCTGCCCCAGATTGAGCGCGCGGAGTCCTCCGCGTCCATCTCGTCGCTCTACAAGATTGCCTCGGCGCTGCAACTGCGCATGGGCGAGCTGTTCGGCGACACCTGAAGCCCCGACACCGCCTCGCCGGCCGCGTGACTAGCGGCCGGTGAAGCGGGGCGGACGCTTCTCCAGGAAGGCCGCACGCCCTTCCTTCGCATCCTCGCTACCGAACGCCGTCGCGCGAAGCACCCTGAGCCGCGCCTGCTCCGCGTCACCCAGTGGCGCCCGCGACAGCATTCCGAACGACTCCTTCATCCCCGACACCGCGCCAGGCGCATGGCCCGCCAGCGTCGCGCACAGCGCGAGGGCCCGCACCTCCGCGTCCCCCTCGCACACGTCGAGCAGTCCCCAGTCCAGCGCCTCACGCGCATCCAGCTTGCGCGCCGTGAGGAAGAGCTGCTTCGCCCGGGACAACCCCACCAGCCGCGTCGCCCGAGCCAGGCCTTCCGGCGAGTAGACGATGCCCAGCTTCGCCGGAGGCATGAGGAAGACGGTGTCCGGCGCGCCCACCCGGAAATCGCACGAGGCCGCCAAATCGAACCCCGCGCCCACCGCCGCGCCCTGCACCAACGCCACGCTGGGTACCGGGTGGTGCTCAAGCTTGAGCAGACACTCCACCAGCGCGTCATCCGGCAGGCGCCCGTCCGCCCCCGGTGGCCCCAGGTGCGTCAAGTCATAGCCCGCGCAGAAGGTGCCGCCCGCGCCCCGCACCAGCAGCACTCGCACGTGCGGAGCGGGCTCCAGCGCCGCGTCCAACCGGGCCAGCATCGCGTCATTCAGCGCGTTGCGCCGGGCCGGGTTGGACAACGTCAACACCCGTACGCCGCCCTCGCGGTCTTCCACCTCCACCGAGGGCTCCACCACGACTACCCGAGCACCACGAGGACATCACCCTCGTTGACGGACTGAGCCTCCTTGCAACGAATCTCCTTCACGGTGCCGGCCTCGGTCGTCTCCACCGGCATCTCCATCTTCATGGACTCGAGGATGACCAGCGTGTCGCCCTCTTTGACTTGCTGGCCGACCTGCACCTCGATCTTCCACACGGTGCCAGTGATATGCGCCGCAACGTCCGCCATGAGTCCGTTCCTCCGCAGGGGTGATGAAACAGGAGCCTGCCACTACGCCGGCTTGGCGTGATGCTCCAGGAAATGAGTATCCAGCTCGCCGGCCTTGAAGGCCGCATCCTGAACGATTCGCAGGTGGAGCGGGATGTTCGTCTTGATGCCTTCGATGCGGAACGACTGGAGCGCCGTCACCGAGCGCTCAATCGCCTCCGCGCGCGTGGCGCCGGAGATGATGAGCTTGGCGATGAGCGGGTCGTAGTTCGGCGTGACTGTGTTGCCCTCGGCGTAGCCGGCGTCCAGCCGCACGCCCTCGCCCGTGGGCGGCTGGAACACCTTCAGCGGCCCCGGCGACGGGAAGAACTTCACCGGGTCCTCCGCGTAGATGCGGAACTCCAACGCCGCCCCGCGCCGCACCACGTCCTCCTGCTTCACCGTGAGGTGCTCGCCCGCGGCGATGCGCAGCTGCCAGCCGATGAGGTCCAGCCCCGTGGTCAGCTCCGTCACCGGGTGCTCCACCTGGAGGCGCGCGTTCATCTCGATGAAGTAGACCTGCCCGTCCGAGTACAGGAACTCCACCGTGCCCGCGTTCGCATAGCCGAACGTCTTGGCCGCGGTGACGGCCGCCGTGAAGAGCTTCTGGGACAGCTCCGCGTTCTTCCCGTCCGCGAACAGCACGGACGGCGCCTCCTCCACCACCTTCTGGTGGCGCCGCTGGATGGAGCACTCGCGCTCCAGGCAGTGGATGAGGTGGCCGTGGTGGTCCCCCAGAATCTGCACCTCGATGTGGCGAGGCGCCGGGAAGTAGCGCTCCAGGTACACGCCCTCACGGCCGAAGGCGGACTTCGCCCGGTCCGTGCACTGGCGGAACACCTTCTCCAGCTCCGCGGGGTTGTTCGCCGCCGCCATGCCGATGCCGCCGCCGCCACCCGCCGCCTTGCACAACACCGGGTAGCCGATGCGCTCCGCCTCGGACAGCGCGGTGGCCACGTCTGGCACCAGGCCCTCGCTGCCGGGCACCACCGGGACGCCCGCCGCGGACACCAGCTTGCGCGCCTGGCTCTTGTCCTTCATCCGCGCCATGGCCTCCGGCGGCGGACCCACGAAGATGAGCCCCGCGTCCTTGCACGCCTGGGCGAAGTCTCCGTTTTCGGACAGAAACCCGTAGCCGGGGTGCACTGCCTCGGCGCCCGTCTTCTTCGCGGCCTCCAGAATCGCCGGGATGCTCAGGTAGCTGTCCTTCGCGGGAGCGGGGCCGATGCGCACGGCCTCGTCCGCTTCCTTCACGAACGGCAGCTCCACGTCCGGGTCCGAGTACACGGCCACCGTCTTGAGCCCCATCTGCCGGGCCGCCGCGCCAATCCGACGCGCGATTTCACCCCGGTTGGCGATGAGCAACTTCTGGAACATGGCGCATGCCCTCGTGTGCGAAAGGGCGGCGAACCTAACCCCCGCCCCCCTCCCTGACAAGGGCGCGAGCAGGCGTGCAACAGGTCCCTACAGTCCAGTAAATTTGCGGCTCTACGAAGGCATGACGTACCTTGCCACACCGTGAAGCCCACCTCTTCCTTAGGCACCGGCGTTGGCGTGGTCGACCTCCATGGCGCTCGCCGCGCGCGTCGGTTGGACCTCTACCGGACCCGCCAGTCGGACCGCGTCCGCAGCGTCCGAGGCACGCTCGAAGCGCTCACGCAGAGCGGCACGCTGTTCACCCAGGAAGGCACGCGCCGAGGGCTGTCGCTCCTCAAGGCGCTCCAGTTGCTGCAGCGCGCCAGCGCCCGGCTGGAGGAGCTGGCCGGTGGCGGCGTGATTCCGGCACCCCGCAAGCAGGAGCGCATCGACGCGCTCTACGAAGAGCTGGATACGCTCTTCACCCGCGCGGACAAGCTGGCCGGCCGCGACGAAGCCAGCGTGGCGCGACTGCCCGCCCGCTAGCGCCGCCCCGCTGCCGCTACGGGAGCTCGGTCTGCCCCTGGCGGCGCAGGAAGGTGGGGATGTCGAACTGGTCCTCATCCAACGGGAGCGCGGAGTCCTTCACCACGGACGTCCGGTTGCTGACGGACTTGCTGTTGTCCACCGTCGACATCGGGCGGGAGGCGCCGCTCTTCGCGGGGACCAGGCTGGCCACCTCCTCGCGCGCGTTGTGGATGAGCACCGACTGCTGCGCGGGCCGCGCCAGGGGGACCTGAACCGCCGGCGTCACCATGCGCACCTTGGGCGCGTCGCGGTGCACGAAGCCCGTGGCGATGATGGTGATCTTCACCTCATCCTGAATCTGTTCGTCGATGAGCGAACCGAAGATGATCTCCGCCTCGCTGTCCGCCGCGTCGTGGACCAGGGTCAACGCCTCGTTGACCTCCTGGAGCGTCATGTCCCGGCCGCCGGTGATGTTGATGAGCAGGCCCGTGGCGCCATCGATGGAGACGTCCTCCAGCAGCGGACTGGAGATGGCCTGCTGCATGGCGTTGAGCGCGCGCTTGTCACCCGACGAGTGGCCCGTGCCCATGAGCGCCAGGCCCTTGTCGCTCATGATGGTCTTCACGTCGGCGAAGTCGACGTTGATGTAGCCGTGGTACTGGATGAGGTCGCTGATGCCCTGCACGGCATTCAGCAGCACCGCGTCCGCGCGCTTGAAGGTCTCCAACAGCGGCATGGGCTCGTTGGAGAGCGACAGCAGGCGCTGGTTCGGAATGGTGATGAGCGTGTCCACCGCGGCCTTGAGCTCGACGATGCCCTGCTCGGCCTGCTTGCGGCGCTTGTTGCCCTCGAAGAGGAAGGGCTTGGTGACGACGCCCACCGTGAGGCAACCCAGGCTCTTGGCGATGTCGGCGATGATGGGCGCCGCGCCCGTGCCGGTGCCGCCGCCCATGCCCGCCGTGACGAAGACCATGTCGGCGCCCTCGAGCACCGCGGCAATCTGATCTCGCGACTCAAGCGCGGCCTCGCGACCCATCTCCGGGTTGGCGCCAGCGCCCAGGCCCTTGGTCAGCGTCTGGCCCAGTTGCAGCCGCGTGGGCGCCTTGCTGGCGGCCAGCGCCTGGATATCGGTGTTGGCGGCGATGAAGTCCACGCGCTCCAGCTTGGACAGAATCATCGTGTTGACCGCGTTGCAGCCGGCCCCACCCGCCCCTACGACCCGAATCTTGGCGGCCTGCTTGTTCTGATCGAACTGGTCCATGGCGGTCCTTTCGGCGGGCGTCACGCGGTGCAGCGCGCAAGCCTCCAACCTCCGCAATCATCAGCAAGTCGGGATCTTTGGCAAGTATTCCGCTACGCACATGTAGCGGGATGGCACCGCGCCGAGTCCTGACGCGGACTTACGCAGCGGCCCCGAAAGCAAGCAGCGTGGCGTGGCGGGTCCACTTCGCCCCTTGACTCGCGCCTGACGGCTCACCCTGGCAGGTCTCCCCGCGTTGGCGCCACCCCTTTCCCCCCTGTTCCACGACACACGTGCAGGGTCTTCACGGAGCGTCACGCGCCTCCGACTCCGGGTGGCGGACGACCCTCGCGCGAAAAACAGAGGGCGGCTCCGGACGACTTGCCGGAACCACCCTCGGGTCAACGACTTCGGCTGTCAGCCCCGGGGCACCGCGGTGGGCGCCCGGGGCGGCGCGGCGACATCAGGGGCTCGGGCGCTCCACTTCCACCTTGCCGATGCGGACGATGTTGAACTCCACGCGGCGGTTGTTCTCGCGGCCCTTCGCCGACTTGTTGCTGTCGACGGGCTTCGTCTCGCCGTAGCCCTGCGACTCCAGGCGGGCGGCGTCGATGCCCTCCTTCACCAGGAAGGCGCGCACGTTGGCGGCCCGGCGCTTGGACAGGTCCAGGTTGGACGCGTCGTTGCCCTGGTCATCCGTGTGGCCTTCCACCCGAAGCAGCTCCACCTGCGGGTTGGCGCGCAGCACCGCGGCCACCTGTTTCAGCAGCGGGAAGGAGCGCGGGAGGATGATGTCCTTGCCCGTGGCGAAGTAGACCTTCTCCAGGATGAGGATGCGCTCGCCATCCACCTGGACCTTCACCTTGCCCTTGTCGGGGCAGCCGTCCTCGTCCGCCACGCCGTTGATGACCTCCGGCTCCAGCGGGCACTTGTCCGCGACGTCCGGGATGCCGTCCTTGTCGTTGTCCGGGTCCGGGCAGCCATCCGCGTCCTGGAAGCCGTCCTTGTCCTCGGGCTGGTTCGGGCACTTGTCGTCCGGGTCGAAGATGCCGTCGCCGTCCGTGTCCACGGGCGGAGCCTCGTCCGGGCACCCGTCCTCGTCCTGGAAGCCGTTCTTCGTCTCCGGCTCGTTCACGCACTTGTCGTCGCCGTCGAGGATGCCGTCCTGGTCATTGTCCGGGTCCGGGCAGCCATCCGCGTCCTGGAAGCCGTCCTTGTCCTCGGGCTGCGTGGGGCACTGGTCGTCCGGGTCGTAGAGGCCGTCGCCGTCCGTGTCCACGGGCGGAGGCGGCGCCGCCTTCTTCGGCTCGGGCGGAGGGCTGTAGCCGAAGCCCGCCAGCAGCCGGTAGCCCGGCGTGCCGTAGCCCCGGGTGAGGCCCGGTCCACCGCCCAGGTGCGCCGTGAAACCGCTCACCGCGCGGTACTTCAGCGCGGCCAGCAGCTCCAGCGGGCTCTCCTCGGAGTCCTGCTCGTCCAGACCGATGGCGCCAATCACCGTCGCCTCGGCGGCCAGCGGCACCCGGCCCAGCGTGAAGGGAATCTCCGTGCCCAGGCCGTAGGTGAACGCGTTGCCCGCCGTCAGGTTGCGCAGCACCTGCTTCTCGCGGATGTCCACGCCGACGTTGGCGGCGAAGCGGACCTTCTCACCGTACTCGGCCACCAGCTTGGGCTGCACGCCCACCCCGGAGCTTCCGAGGAAGTCGTTGCCACCCGCCGTGGGCAGCGTCACCGGCACCACCAGCGCGAGGCCGAAGCGCTCCCCATCAATCAGGCGCGCCTTCGGAACCAGGCGCAGGTCGCCGATACCACCGCCGCCCACGCCCTGGGAGAAGGACGCGTCCACCTGCGGAGCGGGGTCCGAGCCCTGAATCGTCACGGGCAGAATCACGCCGATTTCGAAGCGGTCGAACAGACCCACCGCGCCCATCAGGTCGATGCCCAGCTGACGGCTCACCAGCGCGGTGATGAACCGGTCCGAGCGAGGGTCCAGGAAGTTGAGCGGCTTGCTCCCGTAGTTGAGCGACAGGCCGAGGTTCAACCCCAGGTGGCGCTGCACGCGGGCGCTGTGGATGCCGAGGATGTCCTCGGCGCCCGGACCCGGCTTGAAGCGCTGCACGTCGATGGACTGCGACACGGGGCCCGGCGTCGTCACCTGCGCGTGGGCAGGCTGCGCCGCGAGCGTCCCCGCGAGGACCAGGCCTCCGGTGACGGCCGCCGCCACGCCCCGCGACGAGCGCCCCGCCACGCGGCGGAGGCGACCGAACAGGGGCAGCGCCAGGAACAGCAGCGCCAGCGGCGCGAAGGTGCCCGCTCCGCCCGTGCTGCAACCACGGCCCACGACGATGAAGTCGTCATCGCCGACCAGCGGGTTGGTGCCGCCGTTGACCTCTTCACCGTCGCTCGCGCCACCCGCGTCGGTGTCGCGGTTGTTCGGGTCCGTCTCGCCGTTGTCGAAGCCGCCGTTGTGGTTGGCGTCCTCGCGGCCGTCGTTCAGGCCGTCACCGTCGGTGTCCGGGTTGAGGGGGTTGGTCGCGTTGGAGCCCAGGACTTCCACGCCGTCGTTCAGACCATCGTCGTCCGTGTCGGCGTCGTTCGGGTTGGTCTCCGTGGCGTCCACGCGGCCGTTGTGGTCCGCGTCCTCGCGGCCATCGTTCAGGCCGTCACCATCCGTGTCCGGGTTCCTCGGGTCGGTGGTGGTGCTCGGGTCCAGGTCCGGCACGAAGTTCGGCGAGTCGACGTTGGTGCCCGGAGGCGCCGTCTCCCGCGTCACGCCGCGCTCGGTACCGTCGTTGATGCCGTCGTTGTCGCTGTCCGGATCCAACGCGTCGATGATGCCGTCCCCATCCGTGTCGGTGAGGGCCTCCTGGCCATCCGGCACGCCGTCGTCGTCGCTGTCGGCGTCATGCGGGTCCATGCCGAGCTCGATTTCGCGCTCGTCGCTCACGCCGTCCAGGTCGGAGTCCACGTCGTCCGCGGCCAGGTTCGGGTCCGTCTCGCCCGGGTCGATGCGGCCGTTGTGGTTCGCGTCCTCCACGCCGTCACGCACGCTGCCGCCGTCCGTGTCCGGGTTGAGGGGGTTCGTCACGGTGGTCGGGTCCGCATCGGGGATGAAGACGGTGGCGTCGGTGTCCGAGCCCTCGCCCTCGGTGAGGCCCAGCTCCGTGCCGTCCTGGATGCCGTCGCCGTCCGTGTCCGCCTCGTTCGGGTCGGTCTCGTCCGCGTCGACGATGCCGTCGTGGTTCTTGTCCTCGGTGCCATCCAGCAGACCGTCGTCATCCGAGTCGTCGTCGAGCGGATCCGTCCCGCCCACTTCCACCTCGATGCCGTCCGACACCCCGTCGCCGTCCGTGTCCGGGTTGTTCGGGTCCGTGCCAATCGCAATCTCCTCCGTGTCCGTCAGGCCGTCGCCGTCCGTGTCCAGGCCGATGGACCAGATGAAGTTGGCGGGCGTGGGGTCCACGTCGCCGTCCGCGTCCACCGCGCGCACCTGGAAGGTGTGCGTTCCCTCGGGCAGGCCCGTGAAGTTGATGGGGCTGGTGCAGAGGGCGAAGGGCGCGCCGTCGAGCGAGCACTCGAAGGTGTCACGCGGGTCTCCCGTAACGGAGTTGAAGCTGAACTCCGCGTCGGTGCTGGCGGTGTTCACGGGCGGGCTCGCGGTGATGCGCGTGTCCGGCACGGAGTCCACCGTGAAGGTGTTCGTGTCCGTGGCGGTGTTGCCACTCGTATCCGTCGCCGTGGCCGTCACCGTGTGAGGCCCGTCGAACAGCGGCGTCGTCACGGGCACCGACCAGGTGCCGTCGGCCCCCGCCGTCGCCGTGCCCACCGTGGTGCCGTCCACCACCACCGTGACAGTGGCGCCCGGCTCCGTGGTACCCGAGTACGTCACGACCGGGTTGGTCACCGTCGAGCCGTCCGCCGGCGTGGTGATGCTCACCGACGTCGTCGCGTCCACCGTGAAGGCGTTGGTGTCCGTCGCGGTGTTGCCCTCGGTGTCTTCCGCCGAGGCCGTCACCGAGTGCGCACCGTCCGCCAGCGCCGCGGCCACCGGCAAGGTCCAGGAGCCGTTCGCGGCCGCCGTCACCGTGCCCACCACCGTGCCATCCACCGTGACAGTCACCGTGGCGCCCGCCTCCGCGGTGCCCACGTACGTCACCACTCCGTTGGTCAGCACCGCGCCCTCGGCAGGCGTGGTGATGCTCACCGTCGTGGCCGTGTCCACCGTGAAGGTGTTGGTGTCCGTCGCGGTGTTGCCCTCGCCGTCGTCGGCGGTGGCCGACACCGTGTGCGGGCCGTCCGTCAGCGTCGTGGACACCGGCACCGACCAGCTGCCGTCGACACCCGCCGTCACCGTGCCCACCGTGGTGCCATCCACCACCACCGTCACCGTGGCGCCCGGTTCCGCCGTACCCGAGTACGTCACCACCGGGTTGCTCACCGTCGAGCCGTCCGCCGGAGTGGTGATGCTCACGTTCGTCGACGTGTTCACCGTGAAGTTGTTCGTGTCCGTGGCGGTGTTGCCGTTCGCATCCTCGGCCGTGGCCGTCACCGTGTGAGGACCCTCGGCCAGCGACGAGTTGCCCGGCACCGACCAACTGCCGTTCGCCGCCGCCGTCGTGGTGCCCACCACCGTGCCATCCACTTCCACCGTCACCGTGGCGCCCGGCTCCGCCGTACCCGAGTACGTCACCATCGGGTCGCCCACCGTCGAGCCATCCGCCGGCGAGACGATGTTGACGTTCGTCGAGGTGTCCACCGTGAAGGTGTTCGTGTCCGTCGCGGTGTTGCCGTTGGCGTCCTCCGCCGAGGCCGTCACCGTGTGAGGTCCGTCACCCAGCGTCGAGACGCCCGGCACCGACCAGATGCCGTTCGCCGGCACCGTCACCGTGCCCACCGTGGTGCCGTCCACCACCACCGTCACCGTGGCGCCCGGCTCACCCGTACCCGAGTACGTCACCACGCCGTCGTCCAGCACCGCGCCGTCCGCCGGAGCGGTGATGCTCACGTTCGTCGTCGAGTCCACCGTGAAGGTGTTCGTGTCCGACGCCGTGTTGCCACTCGTATCCGTCGCCGTGGCCGTCACCGTGTGAGGACCCTCGCCCAGCGGCGTCGCCACCGGCAGGGACCAGTCGCCGCCAGGGCCCGCCGTCACCGTGTCCAGGGTGACGCCGTCCACCACCACCGTCACCGTGGCGCCCGGCTCCGCGGTGCCCGAGTAGGTCACCACGCCGTCATCCAGCACCGCGCCCTCCGCCGGCGTGGTGATGCTCACGTTCGTCGTCGAGTCCACCGTGAAGGTGTTCGTGTCCGACGCCGTGTTGCCGTTCGTGTCCTCCGACGTGGCCGTCACAGAGTGCGGCCCCTCGCCCAGCGGCGTCGCCACCGGCACCGACCAGATGCCGTTCGCCGGCACCGTCACCGTGCCCACCGTGGTGCCGTCCACCACCACCGTCACCGTGGCACCCGGCTCACCCGTACCCGAGTACGTCACGACCGGGTTGGTCACCGTAGAGCCGTCCGCCGGAGTGGTGATGCTCACCGACGTGCCCGAGTCCACCGTGAAGGCGTTCGTGTCCGCCGCCGTATTTCCATTCGTGTCCGTCGCCGTCGCCGTCACCGTGTGCGCCCCGTCACTCAGCGGCGTCGCCACCGGCAGCGACCAGTTGCCGTTCGCGGGCACCGTCACCGTGCCCACCGTGGTGCCATCGACGCTCACCACCACCGTGGCGCCCGGCTCACCCGTACCCGAGTACGTCACCACCGGGTTGCTCGTGGTCGAGCCCTCCGCCGGCGTGGTGATGCTCACGTTCGTCGTCGCGTCCACCGTGAAGGCGTTGGTGTCCGTCGCGGTGTGGTTCAGCGCATCCGTCGCCGTCGCCGTCACCGAGTGCGGCCCGTCCGCCAGCGGCGCGGCCACCGGCAGCGACCAGATTCCATTCGCGGGCACCGTCACCGTGCCCACCGTGGTGCCATCGACGCGCACCACCACCGTGGCGCCCGGCTCCGCCGTACCCGAGTACGTCACGATCCGGTTCGTCAGCACCGCGCCCTCGGCCGGCGTCGTCACGCTCACGAACGTGCCCGTGTCCACCGTGAAGGTATTCGTGTCCGTCGCGGTGTGGTTCAGCGCATCCGTCGCCGTGGCCGTCACCGAGTGCGGCCCGTCCGCCAGCGGCGCGGCCACCGGCACCGACCAACTGCCGTTCGCCGCCGCGGTCACCGTGCCCACCGTGACGCCATCCACCACCACCACCACCGAGGCACCCGGCTCGGCCGTACCCGAGTACGTCACCACCGGGTTCGTCAGCACCACGCCCTCGGCCGGCGTCGTGACACTCACCGACGTCGCCGTGTCCACCGTGAAGGCGTTCGTGTCCGTCGCGGTGTGGTTCTGGGCGTCCGTCGCCGTCGCCGTCACCGAGTGCGGCCCGTCCGCCAGCGGAGTGGCCACCGGCACCGACCAGCTCCCGTTCGCCGCCGCGGTCACCGTACCCACCGTGACGCCATCCACCACCACCGCCACCGAGGCGCCCGGCTCCGCCGTGCCCGAGTAGGTCACCACGCCGTTGGTCAGCACCGCGCCCTCAGCGGGCGTCGTGACAGTCACCGTCGTCGCCGTGTCCACCGTGAAGGTGGACGTCGTGGCCGTGCTCGTACGGGTCGCATCCTGCGAGACGGCCGAGATGTTGTAGACGCCGTCCGGCACCGCGAAGGGAATCGGGAACGTCCAGTTACCGCCCGTCACCGCGACGGCCGGGTACGTCGTGCCGTTGATGGTGAGCACCACGGACGTGGCGCCGCCCGACGCCGTGCCGGTGATTTGTGTCGGCGCCGTCGTGAGCACCGCGTTGTTCGCCGGAGTGACGACGACCGGCGGAGGAAGCGCGGCGTTGACCGTGAAGGTGTTGGTGTTGCTGACCACGCTCGAGGCGCCATTCAGCACGGACACGGCATTCACCGTGTGGGCGCCCGTCGTCAGGTCCACGACCGGCGTGTACGTGAAGTTGCCCGCGGCATCCGCCGTGACACGCGCCAGCTCCACGCCGTCCACGGAGATGATGACCGTGGAGTTCGGGGTCGCCGTGCCGGTGATGGGAGGACGCACACCCGTGACGGAGCCGTTGGCCGGCGTCACGACCACCGGAGCCGTCGGCGTCGCGAAGGGGCCCGTCAGGATGGTGATGACACCGGGGCTGCCCGCGATGGCGCCGTAGGTGAGGCCGTCCGGAGCGCCCGCCGTGGGCTGCGTACCAGGGGTGCCGCCCGTGACAGCGGGGGAGCAGGTCACGGTGCCGCCCTGGAGCAGGATGCGACCACCACCACCGCCACCACCCGTGCCGTGCTCCGCGAAGGTCGTGCTACCGCCGTTGCCACCGCGCGCCGACACCTGGTTGGCGCCGCAGGTCAGCGCGCCAGTGAAGCGCAGATAAATCGTTCCACCCGAGCCACCGCCACCCGCCGCGTCGTTGGCGTCGTCGCGAGCGTTCTCACCCGCCACGCCATTGGAGGAAATCGTCCCCGCGCCAGCCAGCGAGGCCGCGCGGATGAACACGATGCCGCCCGCGGCGCTGCCCCCGCCGCCAAAGTCGTCGTTGCTGTGGCCCGAACCGCCACCACCACCGAAGAGCAGCTTGTCCACCGCGCTGAAGTCCATGCGCGTGCCGCCCAGGCCGCCCACGTCACGGGAGGGAATGGTATCGCCACTCCACGTCCGGCCACCCTTGCCGCCCGCGCCCGCGCTGCCGCCGCCACCACCCCCCGAGTTGTGGCAGATGCCGCCGCCCGCGCCGTTGGCGATGTTGCCGTAGCCCGTCGTTCCCGCAGTGAACGGGAAGGTGTTGTCGTAGCTCGCCAACACCGCGCCCTCGCCCTTCGGCGCGCCGCCCGGATAGGTCTGGTTGAGACCGGTGCAGCCATCCCCATCACCATTCCAGAAGATGCCGCCGCGGAAGCCCGTGTTGGTCGCGGAGATGGAGCCCGCGTTGTTCACCGCGCCCGTGGCCAGGAAGATGAGCACGCCGCCCGTGGTTCCATCCCACGGCCTGGCGACGAGGCTTCCCGCCGCGTTGACAGTCACCGTGGAGTACTCGGGAACGCGGATGGCCTGCGTCCCGGTGTTGGCCGCGAAGGCCACCGTGAGCGGCGCGGTGAAGGTGAGGCGCGTCGCTGTCAACGCCTGCACGCGCCCGAACTGCCACCGGCCCACCGCCTCGTTGCCGGCCGCGGTCAGGTCGATGGGCGTCTGGCTGCCCGAGGCCGGCGCCGTGAGGCCCGCCGACTGGTACACCAGCACCAGGTCGTTCACCGCGAAGCCCGTCGACGAGGCGACCGCGACGAAGTTCTGGCCGGCCGGAACCAACGCCGTCACCCGCGTATAGGTGTTGACGATGGTACCGGGCGCGTTGACGGTGAGCGCACCATCCGAGCCGTCACCCAGGTGGAAGGTATCGGCCGAGGCATGCGCGGCGGGGGCCACCAGCGCGGCACACAGGAGCGCCAGCAGGCCGACGGCGGGCAAGCGAGCACGTACGCGCCGCGACTCGACCAGCGAAGTAGGAGTTTGTGGGTTCGGTTTCATAGGCCTGGGCCGCGCGGAGTGAAGTGGGGCCCGGGCGGCGCTGATCCCACATAGCAATCCAGGAGCCACCCTCCGTCCACTTCTGGTCCTACCCCGGCCCAGGGGGGGTCCCTCGCCCCTCCCCTCTGAGACGGAGCGGTGGATCCGAATCACGGATCCAGATTCTGGAAACCGGACCGAATGACCCACCTGGGTAGGACCTTGCGGGCTCGCTTTGACCCGTCAACCCAGGGCGACGGGTCCCCGTTGACGTGTCAGCCAAGGCCCTGCGTCGGGCAGAACCGTGACGCGCACCGCCAAAAGCAAAAGGGGCCCTCCTTCCGGAGAGCCCCTTCGCGTGACGCCAGGACGCGGCTGCGTCCCGAGGCGCTAGAAGATTTCCTCGAGCCACTCGCGCATGCGGCCCTTCACCTTCTTGTACACGTTCTCTTCGCGGATGCGGAACATGCGCCGGTCCAGGTGCTTGGCGCCGTAGACCACCAGGCCCACGCCCGTCGCGTACATGGGGCTCTTCACCACGTCCACCAACCCGCCGATGCCGCGCGGCATGCCCCGGCGCACCGGCAGCCCGAGCACTTCCTCGGCCAGCTCCGGCATGCCCGCCAACAACGTCGAGCCGCCCGTAATCACCACGCCCGAGGCCAGCAGGTCCTCGTAGCCGCACTTCTGAATCTCACGGTGCACGAGTTGGAAGATCTCCTCCACGCGCGGCTCCAGGATTTCGCACAGAATCTGCCGCCCGAGGACGCGAGGCTGACGACCGCCCACGCTCGGCACCTCCAGCGTGTCGTCCTTGTTGATGAGCGACGCCAGCGCGCAGCCGTACTTCTGCTTGATGCGCTCGGCCTCATGGGCCGGCGTGCGCAGGCCGATGGCGATGTCGCTGGTGAGGTTGTTGCCGCCCAGCGCAATCACCGCCGTGTGGACGATGGAGCCGCCGGAGAAGATGGCGATGTCCGTGGTGCCGCCGCCGATGTCGACGAGGCACACGCCCAGCTCCTTCTCGTCCTCGCCCAGCACCGCCTCGGCGCTCGCCAGCGGCTGCAGGACGATGTCGGAGACATTCAGGCCCGTCCGGTTCGCGCACTTGACGATGTTCTGCGCGCTGGAGACGGCGCCCGTGACGATGTGCACCTTGGCCTCCAGGCGCACGCCCGCCATGCCCAGGGGCTCCTTGATGCCGCCCTGGTCATCGATGATGAACTCCTGGGGCAGGACGTGGATGACCTCCCGGTCCAGGGGGATGGCCACCGCCTTCGCCGCGTCGATGACGCGCGCGATGTCCGCCTCGCGGACCTCCTTGTCCTTCACCGCCACGATGCCTTGGGAGTTGAAGCCCTTGATGTGGCCACCGGCGATGCCCGTGTAGACGTGGGAGATCTCCGCGCCCGCCATCAGCTCCGCCTCTTCAATCGCGCGGCGGATGGAGGAGACGGTCGCCTCGATGTTCACCACCACGCCCTTGCGCAACCCCTTCGACGGATGCGTCCCGATACCGATGATGTCGATACCGCTGTCGGTCAGCTCCCCGACGATGGCGCAAATCTTCGTCGTGCCGATGTCGAGGCCGACAATAATCTCCCCCGACTTCTGCTTCGCCATGACAACCCTCCCAGGCCCCCCACTCTCGTGAAAGGGGCGTCCTCTTACTGCCTCGCGCTCCCGTTCCTCTCGGACACGGGGCTCGAAAGCTTCACCGCCACCCAACCGGGCCGGGCCCGGTTATCCAGGTGAATGATCTCCGCTGCAAGCCCCCTGGCGCCCAGTTCGCGCCGGACACGGCCCAACCGCTGCAGCTTGATTTCGGAATTTCCTTCGCCTAGGCGCACTTCCTGTCCGGAAGCGGCCACCAGCGTCACGTCCCGCCCGTCCATCCGAACCTCGGACAGCCGCTCCGGCTTGCCCGGCGACTCCTTCGCGTACGCCCGCGCCACCTCGAGCGCCGCCTGGAACCGCTGGCGCGCCACGGCGGGGTCCGTCACGTAGCCCTCGCGGTCCACCCCGGTGACGAGCGGCAAATCCAGCCCGTCCCCCGGCGTCACCCGCTTGAAGGGCTCGCCCTCTTCGTCCAGCACGTACAGCTCTCCCATCACCGCCAGCGCCTCGGGGACGTGCTCGGACACCTCCACGGAGACCCGGTTCGGGAAGCGCCGCGTCACGTCCACCTTCTTCACCCACGGGTGCTGGAGCATGGCTCGCTCCAACGCCCCCACCTCCAACGTCCAGAGGTTCTGACCCTTCGTCAAAGCCGCCAGGCGCAGCAGCTCCACGCGCGATGCGCGCTGCAGGCCGGTGAAGGACACCGCCGCCAGTTCGAACCGGGGCGATGCCAGCGCCCACCGGCGCAGCTCCACCCCGCCCCACACCAACAACCCCGTCACCAGCGTCAGCGCGACCACCTTCATGACGCCCGGGCCCTGCGAGCGCACGACGCTCTTCACGGCCTCATTTCGCTGGGCAGTGTCTTGACGGCGGCGATTTTTGCTTCGACCGAAGGCCATGGTGTGGGAACGCTGGGACCCATGCTGCGCGCGGATGGATCCCCACGCCAGTTTTTGGCTACAGCGACGTCGCTGTAGCGCGCACGACGTCGTCGAGGAAGCCGGGCTCCCGCCCCACGCGGGCCCCAGGCAAAGGGCTGACGACCTTCGTCCTCAAGCCGCTGGATTTCAAGAAGGCTTTTTATCAGGACGCAGGCCCGAATGTGTCGACGAGTGGATGGATGGACCTCTCCCGCACCGGGTCGGCGCCTGACGAAGGGTGATGGCCCCGCCGTCTCGCAGGCGTTGGGACGATTTCCACGGGCCGGACGGAGTCCCCCACCGCGACGCCCCACCCTCGATTCCACCAGGTCACGCCGGGAGTGGCCATCGGTGGTCGTCACGCGGGAGGCAACCCCGGACGCGAAAGCCCGGGCGCGGGAGGAAGGCGTGACGACGGACGCCCCTCCACGTGACGTGACGATGGGAACGCGCCGCGGCCCGTACGGAGGTCCCCGCGAGACAGGAGCGCAACGAGGGTCCTCGGCGCCTCGCGGTCTCCGACGTCGCGGAGATGGAGCGAGGCTGAACGTCTCTTCTCTAGGACTTGAGACTCGCGCCCAGGAGCAGGCGCTCGCACAGGGCCGGGAAGTCGATGCCACGACCCGCCGCGATTTTGGGCAGGAGGCTGGTGGCCGTCATGCCCGGCAGCGTGTTCGTCTCCAGGAGGAACACCTCGCCTGCCTCCGTGACGATGACGTCCGAGCGCGAGCCGCCCGCGCAACCCAGGGCCCGGTGCGCGCCCAGGCACACCTCGTTCACTCGCGCGTACTGAGCCTCCGGCAACGGCGCGGGGAAGAGGTACTGGGTGCCAGTGCCCGCCTTGTACTTGGCGTCGTAGTCGTAGAACTCGCGAGCGGCACGGACCTCGATGACGCCCAGGGCCTCGTCGTCCAGCACGCCACCCTGCACCTCACGTCCCTTGACGAACTGCTCCACCAGCAAGGTGCCCGCGTACTTCGCGGCGTCCTTCACGGCGGCGTCGTAGTCCGCGCGCACCTTGCAGATGTGCACGCCCACGCTGCTGCCCTCGCGGCTGGGCTTCACCACCACCGGGAAGGCAAACCCTAGCGAGTCCCCCGCCGCCAGCGCGGACGCCTCGTCGGCGAAGGCGCGGTACGCGGGCGTGGGGATGCCCTGCGCGATGAAGACGAGCTTCGCGTAGACCTTGTCCATCGCCAGCGCGGACGCGAGCACGCCACTTCCCGTGTACGGAATGAACATGGACTCCAGCAGTCCCTGGAGGCTGCCGTCCTCGCCGTAGCGGCCGTGCACCGCCAGCCACGCCACGTCCACCTTCTCCGCCATGAGGCGCGCGGGCAGGTCCTTGCCCACGTCGATGTCCACCACGTCGTAGCCCAGCGAGCGCAGCGCACCCGCCACGGCGGCGCCGGTGCGCAGGGACACCTCGCGCTCGGACGACAGGCCGCCGTACAGCACGCCCACGCGCTTGTTCTTGAGTTCATCCTTCGAGAAGGCGCCGCGATTCGCTGTCATGGCAGGAACTCTCCCACGCGTTTGACTTCGGGTTTCATGTCGACACCGGAGTGCTCATGCACACGCGTCCGCATCAGCGTGATGAGCCCCAGCACGTCCCGGGCGGTGGCCCCCCCCAGGTTGACAATCCAGTTGGCGTGCAGCGTCGAAATCTGCGCCCGCCCCAGCGTGTGCCCCTTGAGGCCCACCAGCTCAATCAACCGCCCGGCATGGTCTCCAGGGGGATTGGTGAAGACGCTGCCGAAGTTCGGCTGGCTCAACGGCTGCGTCCGCTTGCGGTAGCCCAGGTCCGCGTCCATCGCGACCTTGGAGGCGGCGACATCGCCCTTGGGCAGCCGGAAGCGAACCCGCGTCACCACGCCCCCGGGCGGCAGCTCCGAGTGCCGGTACGCATGCGGTATCTGCGCCTTCTTCAGCCACCCCACCCCATCGGGCGACGCGACCTCCACGGCTTCGATGACACGGAACGCCTCGCCGTTCTTGGTGCCCGCGTTCATCGACACCGCGCCGCCCAGGGTGCCTGGGATGCCCGCGAGGAACTCCGCGCCCACCAGCCCCTGGCCGCGCATCACGTTGACGAGCTTCACGATGGCCGCGCCCGCGCCCAGGGTGATGAGCCCGTCGTCGGGCCCCACCTCGATGAGCTCGGGGAACAGGTCCCCGGGCAGCTTCACCGTCACACCCGCCACGCCACCGTCCCCCACCAGCGTATTGGCGCCACCACCGAGGATGCTCACGGGCGCGCCTTCGTCCCTCGCGAGCTTCAGCAATTCGACGAGCGCATCGGGCGTTCGCGGGCGCACCAGCGCCTCCGCCGCGCCACCCACCCGGACGCTGATGAGCGGAGCCAGCGGCTCGCCGGCCTTCACTTCACAGTCCGGCAGTCGCTCCACGCGAGCCGCCAGCGCCGTCTTCACGCCTGCTTCCACCATGTCGGCTAGCCCTTCGCCGGAGCCGCGTTGCCGAGCAGGCCGAGCAGGTCCGGCCCCACATGGGTGATGTCACCCGCGCCGAGCGTCAGCACCAGGTCCCCCTCGCGCAGCCGGGGCAGGAGCGCCGCCGGCAGGTCCGTGCGCTTGGGGACGAACGTCACGTCGCGGTGGCCGTGCGCGCGGATGGCCTCCGCCAGCGCGTCACCGGTGGCGCCCAGAATGGGCTCCTCGCCGGCCGCGTAGACGTTGGTGACGAAGAGCACATCCGCGTCGTTGAACGACGTGGTGAACTCCTTCATCAAGTCGTGCGTGCGCGTGTAGCGGTGCGGCTGGAAGGCCACCACCACGCGGCGACCGAAGGCGCGCCGGGCACCCGCCAGCGTGGCCAGAACCTCCGTGGGGTGGTGTCCGTAGTCGTCCACCACGGTGATGCCCTTGGCCTCGCCCTTCACCGTGAAGCGACGCTGCACACCGCCGAACTCGGCCAGCGCGGTGCGCACCGTCTCCAGCGGAATGTCCATCTCCTCAGCCACGGCGATGACAGCCAGCGCGTTGAAGGCGTTGTGCGCGCCCACCATGCGCACGCGGAACTCGCCCAGGTCCTCCTCGCGGCGGAACGCGTGGAACGTGGTGGTGAAGCCGTCCAGGGCAATGCTCTCCAGGCGGTAGTCCGCCATGTGCGAGCTGCCGTAGGTGACGAAGCGCTTCTCGATGCGCGGCAGGAGCGCCTGGACGTTGGGGTTGTCCAGGCACAACACGTTGAGGCCGTAGAAGGGCACCCGGTTGCAGAACTCCACGAAAGCCGTCTGGAGCACCTCCAGCGAGCCGTAGTGGTCCATGTGCTCCGGGTCGATGTTGGTGACGATGGCGATGGACGGGTGCAGCTTGAGGAAGCTGCCGTCGCTCTCGTCCGCCTCCACCACCATCAGCTCGCTCTTGCCGAGCTTGGCGTTGGAGTCGAGCACGTTCACCTTGCCGCCCACCACCGCCGTCGGGTCCAGCCCCGCCGCGCTCAGCACGGTGGCCACCATGGACGTCGTCGTCGTCTTGCCGTGGCTGCCAGCGACGGCGACGGCGTACTTCAGCCGCATCAACTCCGCGAGCATCTCCGCGCGGGGGATGACGGGAATCTTCCGCTGGCGCGCGGTGACGACCTCCGGATTGTCCTTGCGCACCGCGGATGAAATCACCACCACGTCCGCCTGGACGAGGTTCTGCGCCTTGTGCCCCTCGAAGATGGTGGCGCCCATGCGCGTCAGGCGCCGGGTGATATCGCTCTCCTTCAAGTCGGAGCCGGACACCCGGTAGCCCAGGTTGAGGAGCACCTCGGCGATGCCGCTCATGCCGATGCCGCCGATGCCCACGAAGTGCACCTGCGCGGCGTGCCGCGTCTTGAAGAGGCTGGGGGGCTTGTTCTTCGTCACGACTTGCTCCTGGGTGCCGTCTTCGCCTCGGGGGTGGGACGCTCGCGGCCCGTGGGGCCCCAGGTCTGCACCATCAGGTCCACACACACGTCCGCCAGCTCCTTCGCCGCCTCTGGACGGCCCAGCAGGGCCGCCTTCTTCTCCATGCCCCTGAGCCGCTCCGGCTGCGACTTCAGCGTCCGCAGCGTCTCCGCCAGCTTCGCGCCCGTCAGCTCCGACTCCTGGAACATCAGCGCCGCGCCCGCGTCCACCAGCGCCCGCGCGTTCACCGTCTGGTGGTCATCCGTGGCGTGCGGGAAGGGAATCAAGATGCTCGCCTTCTTGCAGACCGTCAGCTCCGCCAACGTGGTGGCACCGGCGCGACAGATGACCAGGTCCGCCATCGCGTACGCGCTCGACATGTCGTCGATGAACTCCACCACGTCCGCGTGGAAGCCCTTGTCCGCGTAGCCCTTGCGCACCGTCTCCAGGTCGTTCTTCCCCGTCTGGTGCACGAAGCGCAGGCCTTCCTTCAAGTCCCCCAGCGAGTCGAGCGCCTCCAACATCCGCTGGTTGATGCCGCGCGCGCCCAGGCTGCCGCCGAAGACGAGCACCGAGAAGTTCTCGTGCGCCACGTGGCTGCGCAGGTAGTTGTCCATCAGCTTGCGGCGGATGGGGTTGCCGATGAGCTGCACCTTCTTCTCCGGAAAGAAGCGCCGCGCTTCATCGAAGGCGATGAAGACCACGCGCACCACCTTGCCCAACAGCTTGTTGGTGAGGCCCGGCAGCGCGTTCTGCTCCTGGATGGCGGTGGGGATGCCCATCAGCCACGCGGCCAGGACGACCGGCCCGCTCGCATAGCCGCCCACGCCCACCACCACGTCCGGCTTCTGCCGGGCGAGGATGCGGAACGACTCGATGAAGGCCAGCGGCAGCGCGACGAGCGCCTTGATGAGCGAGAAGAAGCCCTTGCCCTTCAGGCCCTGCACCTTCACCAGCTCCAGCGGATAGCCCTCGCGCGGAACCACGCGCGCCTCCAGGCCCCGCTCCGTCCCCACGAAGACGACTTCGTTGGCGTGGTGACGCGTCACCACTTCTTCCGCCAGGGCGATGCCCGGGAAGAGATGACCACCGGTGCCGCCCCCCGCGATGAGCACCTTCACGCCGCCACCTCCCTGAGTTCCGAACCCGCACGCGCGCTCCGAGGCGCGCCCTCCGCGCTGGCGCTCAACGACAACAACACGCCCGCCGCGCCCATCAGCACCACCAGTGACGTGCCGCCGTACGAGACGAACGGCAGCGTCAGGCCCTTGGTCGGCAGCAGCCCCATGGCCACGCACATGTTCACCGTGGCCTGGAAGGCGATGATGGAGGTGATGCCCAGCCCCAGGTACGTACCGAAGGTCTCCCCGGCCGCGAGGCTCGCGCGCACGCCGCGCCACAGGACGAGGCCGTAGAGCGACACGAGCACGCCCACGCCAATCAGTCCCGTCTCCTCACCGAGGATGGAGAAGATGAAGTCGGTGTGCGCTTCTGGCAGGAAGAAGAGCTTCTGCCGGCCGTCACCCAGGCCCAGGCCCACCACGCCACCGGAGCCGATGGACATGAGGGACTCGGCGACCTGGTAGCCCACGTCGTGCCGGTGCGCCCACGGGTCCAGGAAGGCCAGGATGCGCTTCATGCGGTACGGGCTGGAGGCAATCGCCACGTACGCCATGGGCAGCGCGAGCAGGATGGAGCCGACCAGGTAGCTCAGCTTCGCGCCCGCGGCGAACAGCAGCACGAACAACATGAACACCAGCAGCACGCTGCTGCCGAAGTCGGGCTGGAGCATGCAAAGCATCACCAGGATGCCGCACAGCGCCAGATGCGGGACGAAGCCCACGGAGAACGTCGCCACCTTCTCGCGCTTCTTCGCCAGCGAGTAGGACAGGTAGACGACCCACGCGAACTTGGCGACCTCGGCCGGCTGGAGGCTGAAGCCCGGCAGCCGAATCCAGCGCCGCGCGCCGCCGGCCGTGGAGCCGATGCCGGGAATGGCCACCAGCACCAGCAACACAATCGCCGCGAGCAGCAGCGGATAGGCGAAGCGCGCCAGCTTGCGCCAGCCCAGCTTCATCGCCACGGCCATCGCCACCAGGCCGATGCCGGCCGCGGTGACCTGTCGCTTGAAGAAGTAGAGGCTGTCGCCGAGCTTGTCCTGCGCCAGCACCGCGCTCGCCGAGTACACCATCACCAGGCCCATCGTCACGAGGCCGAGCACGGCGCACAGGAGGATGGGGTCGAACCGCACGGGAGCGTTCGACGGAGGAGAGGTCTTCATGCCGTCACAGCGCTCCGACCAGGCGCTTGAAACTGTCGCCCCGGTCCTCGAAGTTCTTGAACTGATCGTACGACGCACATGCGGGCGACAGCAGCACCGTGTCACCCGCCTTCGACAGCGCACGCGCCTTCGCCACCGCGGCCGCCAGCGTGCCGCACGCATGCACCGCCGCCTGCCCCTCGTACGCCCGGGCGAGCAACTCCGCGTCGGCGCCGATGGTCAGCACGCCCTTCACCTTGCCCCGTCCCGCCTCCACCATGGGCGAGTACGGCGCGCCCTTGCCCTTGCCGCCGGCAATCAGCCACAGCCCGTCCTGGAACGCGCGCAGCGCCACGAGCACGGAGTCCACGTTCGTGGCCTTCGAGTCGTTCACCCACTCCACCCCGTCCAGCACCCGCACGCTCTCCAGCCGGTGAGGCAGGCCCGGGTAGCTGTCCAGTCCCGCCTGCACCGCCTCGGCCGACACGCCGCCCAGCCGCGCCAGGAGCGTCGCCGCCATCGCGTTCTGCGCGTTGTGGGCCCCTCGCAGCGCGCGGTTGTTCAGCCGGTACTTCTCGCCCTGGAAGTCCAGCCGGAAGCCGCCCTCCTCCGCCAACGCGAGCCCCGCCAGCTTCGGCGCGTCCGCCACGGGCTTGCCCGTGAGGCTGAAGCCGTACACGGGCACTCGCGCCTGTCGCGCCAGCCCGAGCACGTCCGCGTCGTCCGCGTTCACCACCGCGAAGTCACCCTCTCGCTGGTGGTGGAAGATGCGGGCCTTGGCCTCGCCATACGCGCCATGATTCGCGTACCGGTCGATGTGGTCCGCCGTGAGGTTGAGGATGGCGGCGCCGCGAGGGCGCAGCGTCTGGATGCCCTCCAGTTGGAAGCTGGACAGCTCCACCACCAGCGCGTCCCAGTCGCCGGGCGTCAGCGCGGCCTCGCTGAAGGGCCGGCCCAGGTTGCCGCCGACGAAGGTGCGCTTCTTTCCCTGGAGGAACAGCTCGCCGGTGAGCGCCGTGGTGGTGCTCTTCCCGTTGGTGCCGGTGATTCCGAACAGCGGCACCGACTCCAGGAAGCGCCACGCCAGCTCCACCTCGCCCCAGACGGGCACGCCCACGGCGGCGGCGGCGCGCAGCTCCGGCAGCGCCAGCGGCACGCCCGGGCTCACCACCACCAGCGACTGCGACTCCAGGAGGCCCGGCGTCGCGGGGTCGGTGACGAGCGTGGCGCCCAGCGCTTTGACTTCGCGGGCCACGTCGCCCAGCGCGTCCTCGCTCCGGGCGTCCAGCGCCGTCACGCTCGCGCCCCGCTGGGACAAGAGGCGCAGCGCCGCCACGCCGCTCTTCGCCAGCCCGTATACCAGCACCTTCTGCCCGGACAGCGCGAACGTCATGGATGTTCCACCCCTCGGGAGAATCAGCGCAGCTTGAGCGACAGGAGCGCCACGCCACCACAGAGGATGGAGACGATCCAGAAACGGACGATGATCTTCGGCTCGGCCAGCCCCTTGAGCTCGAAGTGGTGGTGCACCGGCGCCATCTTGAACACGCGCTTGCCGGTCATCTTGAAGGAGGCCACCTGAATCATCACGCTCAGCGCCTCCGCGAAGAAGATGCCGTGGATGATGGCGGACACCACCTCGTTCTTGGACAGCACCGCCAGCCCGCCCAGGGCGCCACCCAGCGCCAGCGAGCCGATGTCCCCCATGAACACGGAGGCCGGATACGTGTTGAACCAGAGGAAGGAGATGCCCGCGCCGACGATGGCCGCGCAGAACACCGCCAGCTCCGCGCCGCCCGGCACCTGGAGGATGCCCAGGTATTGCCACAGCGGCGTGGCCACCAGCTTCGTCGTGCCGCCCACCGTCACCGAGTCCGCGATGCTCAGCGTGGTCCCCGCGACGTAGCAGAGCACCGCGAAGGTAATCGCGGAGACGATGGTGGGGACAATCGCGAGCCCGTCCAAGCCGTCGGTGAGGTTCACCGCGTTGGACGTGCCCACGATGACGATCCACGCGAAGACGACGTAGAACCAGCCCAGGTCCAGGTTGAACCAGTGGGACGGAATGAAGGGCAGCGTCAGCCGCGTGTTGATGAGCAGCGTGGGGCCGAACGAACCGTCCGGCTGCGTCCACGTCGTCAGCAGACCGAAGACGGCGATGAGGAAGAAGACGGTCTGCAGCACCATCTTCTTGCGCCCCGCCAGGCCCTTCGAGTTGCGCTTGGACAGCTTGAGCCAGTCGTCCAGGAAGCCGATGAAGCCGTAGCCGAAGGTCAGCAGCAGCACCACCCAGACGGCGCGGCTCTTCAGGTCCGCGAACAGCAGCGTGCCCGCGGCGATGCAGATGAGGATGAGCGCGCCACCCATGGTGGGCGTGCCCTTCTTCTTCTGATGCGAGTCCGGCGTGTCCTCGCGGACGTTGCTCTGTCCGTGCTGCTTCAGGCGCAGCCTCGCGATGAGGCGCGGCCCAATCAGCATGCCCAGCACGAGCGCGAAGACTCCGGCGGCGATGATGCGGAAGGTGGGGTAGCGCAGGAAGTTGAGAACCCGCCCCGCTTCCGTGTTCTGGATGAGCTCGTAGAGCAGATACAGCACTAGTGGTTTCCTCCGGAGGACGCGGTCGTGCCCGTCAATGCGGCCACCACCCGCTCCAGCCGCATTCCGCGGCTTGCCTTCACCAGCACCACGTCGTGAGGACGAAGCCTCGGCGTCAACCACGCCACCAGGGGCTCCACCTCCGTGAAATGCGCCGCGGACCCACCCAGCCCCGCGTGCTTGAAACCCTCCGCGGAGCGCGGGCCGAAGAAGGCCACCAGCTCCGCCTTGCCTGCAACTTGCCCGCCCAGCCGCGCGTGCTCCTCGAACTCGCCCGGCCCCAGCTCCAGCATGTCGCCCAGCACCGCCACCGCGCGGCCCCCGGGCGTCACCAGCGTGCCCAGCGTCTCCAGCGCCGCGTCCATGGAGGCGGGGTTCGCGTTGTAGCAATCGTCAATCACCGTCACGCCTCCCAACCCGTCCACCACGTTGAGGCGCCGCGCGTACGGCTTCGCCGCCTCCAGGCCCTTCACGCACTCCTCCGCCGTGTAGCCCAGCGCCAGCGCCACCGCGAAGGCCGCCGTCGCGTTCTGCGCGTTGTGCGGACCGATGAAGCCCAGCCGCACCGGCCACTCCCGGCCCAGGTGGCGCACCGTGGCCACCATGCCGTCGCGGCCCTTCGTCTCCACCGACACCAGCCGCACGTCCGAGCCGTCCGCGCGGCCGAAGGTCAGCCGGTTCGCTTCGCTGCGCTCGGCCTGCGCGGGGATGAGCGCGTCGTCCGCGTTGACGACAATCGTCGTCCCATGTCCCATCTCCTGGAACATCTCCCCTTCCGCGTCCGCCACGCCCCGCAGGCTGCCCAGCCCCTCCAGGTGCTCGGGCTGGACGACGGTGATGACCCCCGCGTCCGGCCGCACCACCCGGGTGAGCCGCTGGATTTCGCCGGGCCGGTTCATCCCCACCTCGATGACCGCCGCCACGTGCTGGGGCTCCAGCCGGAACAGCGTCAGGGGGACGCCCACTTCGTTGTTGAAGTTGCCCTCCGTCTTCAGCGCCGGCCCGCGCGTGGCGAGGATGGCGCCCACCATCTCCTTGGTGGTCGTCTTCCCGTTGGAGCCGCCCACCGCGCAGATGGGAATGCGGAAGCGCTGACGGTGGTGGCGGCCCAGGGCCCCCAACGCCATCAGCGTGTCGTCGACCTCGTAGAGCGTGAAGCCCTCTGGTAGCGCGGGCAGGGCGCGGCCCCGCCCCACCACCGCGCCGGCCGCCCCACCCTTCGCCGCGACGTCCACGAAGGCGTGGGCGTCAAAGCGCTCACCCACCAGCGCCACGAAGAGGCACCCCGGGGTGAGTGCCCTCGTGTCGGTGCAGACGGCCTCGAAGGCGGCCGGCCCGGGACTTCCGAGCCGGGTCGCCCCCGTCGCCTGCACCACCTCTTCGTCGCTGAATCGAGCTGCCATAGGGGTGTGGGGCGTCCCGTCCGCGAGCCTTCTCAGCCGGCGGTGCGGCTCGCCAGCGCCTTGGCGGCGGCCTGGCGGTCATCGAAGCTGAGCTTCTCCTTGCCCACCTGCTGGTACGTCTCGTGGCCCTTGCCAGCGATGAGGACGACGTCGTCCGCGCTCGCCAGTGCAATGGCCTGCTCGATGGCGGTGCGCCGGTCCGCCTCGACGAGGTAGCCCTTCTCGCCCGACTTCGCCTTGTTCGCGGAGATGCGGCGCAGGCCGCCCTTCTCCACGCCCGACGTCACCTGGCTGATGATTTCGTCCGGGTCCTCCGTGCGCGGGTTGTCGCTGGTGATGACCGTCAGGTCCGCGGCCTCCGCGGCCACCGCGCCCATCAGCGGACGCTTGCCCTTGTCCCGGTCTCCACCGCAGCCGAAGACCGTGATGACACGGCCCTTGGCCATCGCGCGCGAAGCCTCCAGCGCGCGCTTGAGCGCGTCGTCGGTGTGCGCGTAGTCCACGAACACGGCGGGCGCCCCGGCGGGGCCGTAGTTCTCCACGCGCTCCATGCGGCCAGCCACGGGCGTCATCCGCTCGATGCCGACCTTCACGTCGCTGCGCGAGAAGCCCGCGCCGATGCCGATGCCCACCGCCAGGAGGATGTTCTCCAGGTTGTGGGGCCCCAGCAGCTTGCTCTTCAGCGCGATGTCGCCCGAGGGCGTCTTCAGCGTGCCGGTGATGCCGGTCAGCGAGAAGGTGACATCCGAGGCCGAAATCTCACCGGCGCCCGTGCGGCTGAACTTCCACGCCATGCGCTTCTGACCGCGCTGCTCGTTGTAGATGCGGCTGGCGTACGTGTCGTCGCCATTCACCACGGCCACGCCCGTGGCGGACAGGTTCTCCGCGAAGAGCTTCCGCTTCGCCTGGAAGTAGTCCTCCATGTCCTTGTGGTAGTCGAGGTGGTCGCGGCTCAGGTTGCTGAAGCCCGCGGCCTTGAAGGTCAACCCGTGCACGCGCTCCTGCGCGAGCGCGTGGCTGGACACCTCCATCACCACCGTCTCCACACCCGCGTCCACCATCTCCCTGAAGATGCGATGCAGCTCCAGCGGATCCGGCGTCGTGTTGGCCGTCTCGACCGTCTTGCCCCCGAACTTGTAGCCCAGGGTGCCGATGACACCCGTGGACACGTAGGCCGCCGCGCTCATCGCCTCCAGCAGGAACGACGTCGTCGTCTTCCCGTTGGTGCCCGTGACGGCCAACAACGTCAGCTTGTCGGCCGGCCGGCCATGGAAGTTCGCGGCGATGAGGGCCAGCGCCTTGCGCGCGCTGCCCACCTTGAAGAAGGGCACCTGCGAGGAAGGCACCGGCTTCTCGGAGACCACCGCCACGGCTCCGCGTGACACGGCCTCCCCGATGAACTGGGCACCATCCTCCTTGGTGCCTGGAATGGCGATGAACAAGTCGCCAGGCTTCACATGCCGCGAGTCCTGGGTCACACCGGTGACGTCGACCGCGGAACGACCACCCGAGGTCTGCTCGGCACCACACCCTGCGAGGACATCCGTCAGCTTCATCTCTTCCCCTTCACACGCATTGCAAGCGCGGGGCCTGGAACGAGCGCGGCCTCATTGCCGCGTCGCGAGCTCCAGCGTCACCCGGGCCCCCTTCTCCACCAGCGAGCCGGCGGCGGGGGTTTGAGACACCACACGTCCACTGCCCAGTACTTGTGGCTCGAGAGCCGCGGCGAGCAGCTTCACCACGGCCTCGCGACCTCCGGCACCCTGGACGTCCGGCACACGCACCGTGCCGGGCTCAGGGCTCTCCGAAACCGCCTCCTCCAACGCCGGCCGAGCGGGCTCGGTGGCCTTCGCCACCGGCTTCGCCACGACAGGCACGGAGGATGCTGCCGCCACGGCCACCCCGGGTGCCACCGTCCGAGACGGGGGCACGGCCAGGTGGGCCATGGCAGCGGTCGCAATTTCCTTGAAAGCAGGGGCAGCCACGAGCCCCCCGTACACGTCTGTCTTGGGTTCGTCCACCACCACGAGGATGACAATGCGCGGATCCTCGGCCGGCACCATGCCGACAAAGGAGGCAATCCGCTTGTCCGAGTAGCCCCGAGCCACCGGATCCGCCTTCTGGGCCGTTCCCGTCTTGCCGGCGACCCGGTACTCCTCCATGGCGGCCTTGGGGGCGGTGCCTCCCTTGACCACCACGCTTTCGAGCATGCTCACCACCTGATTGGCCACCTTCGCGGAAACCGCCCGGCGGACCTCGGTGGGGCGATTCTCAAGCAGCACTACCCCGTCGGGGTCCACCACCTTCGTCACGAGGTAGGGCCGCATCAGCACGCCATCGTTGGCCAGCGCACCATAGGCCGAGGCAATCTGCACGGCGGTGGCCGTCATTCCCTGCCCGAAGGACTGGGTGGCCAGGGAGACCTCCGCCTTCGGGAACGGGATGACGCCCCGCCCTTCTCCCGGCAGGGCCAGCCCCGTGCGCTCGGCGAAGCCGAAGGCATGGTAGCCGGCCACCATCTTCTCGCGCCCCAGCACCTGGGCAATCTTCGCCATGCAGATGTTGGAGGAGACCTGGAGGATGCCCCTGGGCGCCGTCCAGCCATAGGGGTGCGTATCGTTGATGGTGTGGCGGCCCACGCGCCAGGCGCCATTCTCGCAGAAGAAGACGCTCTCCTCGGTGATGGCCTTCTCCTCCAGCGCCGTGGCCACCACGAAGGGCTTGGTGGTGGAGCCAGGCTCGAAGGTGTCCAGCGCGCCCCGGTTGCGCACCGTGCCACGGGTGATGCTCTCCGGGGTGTTCGGGTTGAAGCGGGGGTGGTTGGCCAGCGCCAGAATCTCCCCCGTCTTCGGGTCCAGGGCCACCACCATGCCGGCGATGCCCTTGGCCTCCTCCACCGCCTTGGCCAGGGACTTCTCCGCCACGTACTGGAGATGCCGGTCCAGGGTCAGCGTGACGGCGGCGCCCTGGCGCTCCAGCGGATCCAACGCGCCCTGCACCAGCAGCTTGCGGCCCTTGGCGTCGCGGAAGCCCGACATGCGGGAGTTCTGCCCGGACAGCTCGTCCTCGAAGGCCAGCTCCAGGCCCTCCAGGCCCTTGCCGTCCATGCCCACCATGCCCACGACGTGAGCGCCCAGCTCGCGCTGCGGATAGAAGCGCTTGGGCTCCTTGGTGAAGCCCATGCCGGGCAGGCCCAGCGCCTTCACGGCGGCGACCTCCTGGGGCTTGGCCTGACGCTTCACCCAGGCGAAGCGCTTGGAGCGCGCCAGCCGCGCGCCCAGCTCGTCCGCGTCCACCTTCAGCGCCTTGGCCAGCGAGCGCGAGGCCTGACGCACGTCGGGGAGCATGGAGGGGTCCACCCAGATGGAGTCCACCTCCACGCTCTGGGCGAGCGGCGTGCCGCGCCGGTCGAAGATGTCGCCCCGGCGGGCCGGAATCTCAATCTGGCGGACGTACTGGTCCTGCGCCATTCCGCGCAGCTTCTCCTGCTCGAAGACCTGGAGCTGCACGGCGCGACCGAAGGCGACGCCCAGGAGCAACAGGAAGAGGCTGAACAAGAGCTGCACGCGCAGCTTCAGTCCCTTCGTGTTGGGCTCCGGGGCCCGTGTCGCCTTGAAGTCCCTCACCGGCCCGAGCCTCCACGGCCCGCCACGCGTACGCCAGCATTGTCTTGAGAAGGAGCGGACGCCGACGCGCTGTTTCGCGAGGGCTTGTCAGCGGACAGCGACACCACCGCGCTGCCGGCGGGCATCGTCATGCCGAGCTGCTCACGCGCCACGCGCTCCAGCCGACCCGGCGCCTTGAGCGTGGCCAGCTCCAGCTTGAGCCGGTCATTCTCCCGGGTGAGCGAGCGGCTCTCCGACTCCGCGCGCGACAGCCGGTAGCCCATGTCCACCACCATCACCCGGCTGGTGACGTGGAGCATGCCCACTCCAGCGAAGAGGGAGAACAGGAGGACGGCGGGCAGCAGGTGCAACAGCACCCCCGTCAACGACACGGAGCCACGCGGGGAGGACGCCTTGCTCATCGTACTTTCTCCAACACGCGCAGGTGCGCGCTTCGAGAGCGGGGGTTGACCGAAATCTCTTCGTCAGAGGCGGCCACGGCCTTCTTCGTCACCACGATGAAGTTGCCCACGCTGGCGCAGACGCAGATGGGAAGGCCCGGAGGACAGGTGCAGCGGCCCTCCAGCGTGCGGAAGCCCTCCTTCACCTTGCGGTCCTCCAGCGAGTGGAAGGAGATGACCGCGGCGCGGCCGCCGACCTTGAGCAGCGTGGGCAACGCGGCCAGGAGCGAGTCCAGCGCCTCCAGCTCCTGGTTCACCGCCATGCGCAGCGCCTGGAACGTCCGGGTGGCGACGTGGATCCGCGTGGGCCACGCCTTGCGAGGCACCGCGCGCTTGACGACTTCGGCGGCCTCCAGCGTGCGCGTGGGCAGCGCGCGCTTGAGCTCGCGGGCGATGGGCCGGGCGAAGGGCTCCTCGCCGTACTCCTTGAGGATGAGCGCCAGCTCCGACTCGTCCGTGGACGCGATGAGCTCCGCGGCGGTGGGGCCATCCGGGCCCATGCGCATGTCCAGCGGGCCGTCCTTCATGAAGGAGAAGCCGCGCTCGGCCACGTCGAGCTGCGGGGAGGAGACGCCCAGGTCCACCAGCACGCCGTCCACCGGAAGCAGCTCCGCGGCCACGCGGGGCAGGTCCGCGAAGTTGCCGGCGCGGCCCTGGAAGCGGGGATTGGGCCCCAGGCGGGCGGAGGCGGCGGCGAGCGCCACCGGGTCTCGGTCCACGCCCACCACGGACGCGCCCTGTGCCAGGAGCGCCTCCGTGTGGCCACCGCCCCCCAGTGTGCCGTCGATGATCACCTTGCCCGCTCCGGCTCGCAGCAGATCCACCGCTTCACGCAGAAGGACGGTCTGGTGCTGGAAGTCCAAGTCCCCCACGCGGTCAGACGAAGGGAGCCCGCGCGAGTGAAAACGCGGCGCGGGCGTCGTTCATGTGCGGGTAGATTTCAAACGCGTCGTGCGCGCCCGCCGCCCGGAAGATGGCGGCCAGGTACGGCGACAGTCCGGACAGCTTCAAGTCTCCACCCGTGCGACGGAACGCCTCGGCGCGGGCCATCAGCGGCTTGACGCCCCGGTAGTTGAGGTGCCCCACCTCGGACAGGTCCAGCACCACCTGACGCACGCCCCGGTGCATCCGCTGGGTGAGCTCGTCGCACAGCTTCAGCAGGTCCTGCTCGCTCAGCTCGCCCTCCAGCATGAGCGTCTCCACGCGGTCGGTACCCGCCAGCGCGCTCGTCGCCCTCCGCCGGACCTCCAGAACCTGATTCATACGCGTGCCACCCTCTCGGGACTCCGACCTTCTGTCGACTTTCCGGCTATTGGTGCCGCAGCTCGGAAAGCACCTTCATCACGTCCGCGGAGGCCGCTTCCTGCCGGGCCTCTTCCTGGGCCTTCGCCCAACCCTCGCGGCTCCAAAGTTCGATCACCTTCACCATCCCCGCCCACACCACGTCCTTCTCCAGCCCCGCATACGTCCTGAGCGACGGCGGAATCAGCAGCCGCCCCAGCCTGTCCAGCGGGCACTCCTGAGCGCTGGCCACGTACAGGCGCATCAGCGTCTTCACCCCGGGCTCCATCGGATTGCGCCGCGCGAGGGACGCCTCGAGCGCCTCCCACTCCCGCACCGGGTAGGCGTGGAGGCACCGGTCCAGGGCCGTGGTGATGATGAGCCGCTCGTCATAGGCCCCCACCAAGGTCTCCCGGAGCTTCGCCGGGAGGCTGGTCCGCCCCTTCGCGTCGATCTGGTGCTCATAGACGCCTCGGAACACGGGGGATGATCCACCTTTTCAGCCCTTCAGGGGATGAAGCTCCACTCCTTCCCACTTCTTGCCACTACCGGGCGGCATTCATACGCGGCCCCCTGGGGGGGGTCAAGAAAGCGCAACAGGTTGGAACACGCCGCCAGTGGGTTCCCGACATCCAGACAACCCGTCACACCTGGAAGGTCAGGTGTTTGGCGCATCGCGGCGCCCTACCCATGGGGAGGGGGCAAACTTGAGCTGGCTCGGGGAAGAGCGCAGAGTGACGGGCGCGTGAACACGAACGTGCGACTGAAGGTGGCCTACAAGAGCCCGCAGTCCCTGGTGGGGGAATACACGCGCAGCGTGGGTCAAGGTGGCGCCACGCTCCAGACGCGTCGCAGTCTCCCGCTGGGGACTCGCTTCACTTTCGAGCTGCATGCCGGAGGTCTGCCCCGCCCCGTGGAGGTCCTGGGCGAGGTGGTGCAGGTGGAGCCCCGCGAGGAGCGCAACTACCTGGTCACCGTGCGCTATGGGGCCAGTGAGGACCGCACCGCGCTGGACGCCGTGCTCCAGCGGATCTTCGCCGCCCAGGAGCAGGAGGGGCTGCGGCGCTTTCCCCGGCTCCCGCTGCACCTGCGCGCGCTGGAGGCCACGCCCCTGTCGCCGACGTTCCTCGTCCGGGATATCTCCCGCGGCGGCGTGGGGCTGGAGGTGATGGCGCCCACCCTGCCCCGCCACGTGCGCGTGGGCACGCCCTTCCTGTTGGAGATGGACCTGACGGGCGGCTCGCTGCTGTTGCACGGCGAGGTGGTGTGGACGTCGTCGGTGCCCCGGAAGAACGCCACCGAGGCGACGCCGGGCTTCGGCGCGACGTTCGGCAGGCTGCGAGCGCCGATGCAGCAGCGGCTGGATGCGCTGCTCGCGCTGGAGTCACTGCCCCCCGCGCCCTGGAAGGCGCGGGTGAGCTTTGGCATGGACGCCGTGACGCGGATGCCGTGACGGTGCTTCGCTACTCCGTGAAGGGGTAGCCGCCGGCGGACTCGATGGCGGCCACCACCGTCTCGCGCAGCTCCGCGGGGTTGTACGGCGTGAAGAGGTCCAGCGTGGCAAGCCGCTTCAGCTCCGTGTCCAGCGCGTCTCCCTGGAGCGTCGCGCACAGCGCTCGGCGCGTCCTGTCGTAGGAGCGGGGGATGCTGTCGAACGCGAACAGGCGCACCAGCGCCAACCGCACAGGGTCCAACGCTCCGCCGGCCGCCGCCTGACGCGTGCGCGTCACCAGCGAGTCCAGGGCGAAGGCGTCCATCACCACGTCGGAGAGCGCGGCGAGCACCTCCTGGTGCTGCTCCAGCTCCGGGCCGAACTTCTCCGCCGCCACGCGCAGGCCGTGGAGGGCCAGGCGCTTGGCGACCTCGGCGGCCACTTCCTGCGGGGCCAGCGCGTCATTCGTTCGAGCCTGGGGCTTCTCGCCTCGCGCCAGCTCCTCCGCCACGTTGCCCGCCATGGCGAACAGCGGCAGGTCGCCCTTCACCGCGCGCTTGAGGAGCATGCCGGTGATGAGCATGCGGTTGATTTCGTTGGTGCCCTCGAAGATGCGGTTGATGCGCGCGTCGCGGTAGGCGCGCTCGACCGGGTACTCCTCGATGTAGCCCGCGCCGCCGTGCAGTTGCACCGCGTCGTCCACCACGTGTCCCAGGGCCTCCGAGCCGTACACCTTCATGATGGACGACTCGATGGCGTACTCCTCCACTGCGGCCAGGAGATGCCCCTCGTAGTCGGGGGCGGACTTGTCGCGAGCGGCGAGGCGCGCGTCGACGAGGCCCGTGGTGCGGTAGGTCATGCTCTCCAGCGCGTAGATGAGCGCGGCCATGCGCGCCAGCTTCTCGCGCGACAGCGGGAAGCGGACGATGGGCGTGCCGAACTGCTTGCGCTCCTGCACGAAGCGCAGCGCGTTGCCGAGCTGGAGCTTCATGCCCCCGAGCACGCCCGCGCCCAGCTTCAAGCGGCCGTAGTTGAGGATGTTGAAGGCAATCTTGTGGCCCTTGCCCACCTCGCCCAGCAGGTTCTCCGCCGGGACGCGCGCGTCCTCGAAGTAGAGCGGGCACGTGGACGAGCCACGGATGCCCATCTTGTGCTCCTCGGGCCCCACGGTGAGGCCCGGGGTGTCCTTCTCCACGATGAAGCCGGTGAACTTGTCGCCATCCACCTTGGCGAAGACGATGAAGACGTCCGCGAAGGCCGCGTTGGTGATGTAGAGCTTGGAGCCGTTGAGAATCCAGTGCTTGCCGTCCGGCGAGCGCACCGCCTTCGTCTTCGCGCCCAGCGCGTCACTGCCGCTGCCCTGCTCCGTGAGGGCGTACGCCGCCACCCACTCGCCGGTGCCCAGCTTCGGCAGGTACTTCGCCTTCTGCGCGGCGTTGCCGAACCAGACGATGGGCAGCGAGCCGATGCCGGTGTGCGCGCCAAACGTCACGGACCAGGAGCCGTTGAGGCTCATCGCCTCCGCGAGCAAGAGTGACGTCGTCTTGTCCAGGCCGGTGCCGCCGTAGGCTTCCGGGATGTCCACGCTGAGCAGGCCGAGCTCTCCCGCGTGGCGCAGCAGCTCGCGCAGCAGCGCGTTGTCCTTGTGCTCGATTCGAGCGGCCTGGGGCAGCACCTGCTCCCGGCTGAACTGGAGCGCCGTGCGGAAGAAGAGGCGCTGCTCCTCGGTGAAGGTCTCCGGCGTGACGAAGCGGGAGGTGCCGACCTCCTGGAAGAGGAAGGCCCCTCCGGTGGGAATTTCCTTCGACGCGGCGGGCTCATTGACTGCGGCCATCGATGACCTCCCAAGATGCGCGGAGGGCCTTGCTTTCCGTCGAGCGGAGACGCGGCCCATCCTCGGCAAGCTATGAAGTGCCGCATCATAGGAGGAGTGGCGAGCAGGCCAGCCCTTTTCTCTCGGGCGGTTTCGCCAGGCGGTCTCGAACCGGAGCACCGAGGTGACATCCGAGCATTCCGCTGAGCGGAACCGCCTCGCCGTGCGCCGAGGACACGGACCCACCGTGCCTTCGGCGCGTGAAGCGCTCGCGGTGTCGCTCGTCATGGAGCGCAACGGCCACGCCGTGTCGGGGCTGTCGGTGACGGCTCATTTCGCCGGGCAGCTCGGCGAACCCGGGAACGGCGACCACCCCCGGCTACAGGCGGTGGCGCTGAGCTGGTTGAGCCGGGACATCACATCCTTGGTCTGGAGGGCGGGGAGGAGCTGCCCTTCAATCAACGCGGCCTTGAAGGCGGGCGTCGTCGCGACATCGAGGAGCACCCCTCTCGCGCGAGCGAAAACCACCAGCTCGTCATAGACGGCGGAGAGCGCGGCGATGGTCGTGCGGTCCTGGGGACTGAGCTGGGAGAAGTCGACGCCAATCTCATACAGGTGTCGCAAGGCGTGGAGCCCCTGTCCACATTCGTAGCCGATGAAGTCCTCGCGGAAACCACCGTCGATGGGATTGGGCCCCGCAACCACGGCCTGGTCCGTACAGACGTGGTGGGAGATGCGGTCACCCAGCGCGTGCAGATAGATGCCGAGCCGCGCGTCCTCCACATGGGCCGAGCTTCCGCCCACCCACGTATCGAACCCGGTGGCGAGCACGTTCGGCGTGCTGCCATCGGAAGACACGGACAACACCTGCGTCCCCGTGGCCAGCGTGAAGGGAATCGAAGCGGCCACACCAAACAATCCGATGAGCCCTCGCACCGGCACGGACTGGCCACCGTCGTCCGTGTAGCACGCCGGACCCGTGGACAGGTCCCCGCCCGGACTCGGCACCGTCAGGCCCGCGGTGCACAACGGCGCGGTGGTGCCCGTGCCCGCCATCGCCCAGGCACGGATGTGCGTGAGCATCCCTTCGGTGTCCGCGTCGTTGACCTCCGGCTTGAGGCCATTCACTCCTGGGAATGGCACCGCCGAGCCCCCGCTGCGAGGCGCCAGGTAATGGTAGAGGACACCACCCGTCTTGAGGTCGGTGCGCACCAGCCCACTGATGTCGACGGTGGTCAGCGCCGCCGCCTCCGGGACGGGCTGCCCATGGATGTCGCGAGGGATGAACTGGCCCAGGTCCGTGGCCTCGTTGTAGGCGGCAATCCAATACGCATCGGAGAAGGAGAAGCCCACCGCCCGCGCCAACAGGTAGGTGGCATCCGAGTGGACGACGCTCCGGCCGCCATTGAATTGGGACGGGGCATTCGTCAGGACGGCCAGGGACTCGGCCCGGCACCGTGCACTCGTGGGCTCCCGGAGCGAACAGCTCGACGGCAGGTTCGTGCAGTTCGCCACCGTCCCCGCGCCCAGCGGGTAGCACACGTCTTCAGCGAAGGCCCAGGCCCCCGTCGGCACCAGGGCCGCCATCATCACCACGCCACACCACCACATCGGTCGATTCCGCATGGATTGACCTCCGAGAGGAGACCGGGCCACCAGCCCGGTCCGCATGGACTGACACGATTCGAAACGGGGCCGGTGTCGACATGGCGAGCGCGCCAGTCCACACCCCGCGCCGTTGAGACGTCATCGAAAGCGAGGCGGTGAGGAGGGCACCAGGATTGAAGCTCCGCGCCGCGATGGCTCGCGGCAATCCTCCCGCGAGGCTTTCGGGTAGCCGGAAACGAACACCGTTCCGCTGACACCCGACGCCTCGGTTGGTTGCTCATTCCCCGGCATGGGCATACCGCCCACCGGCGCCACGCGCGTGTCCACGGAGACATCGACGCTCAGGCACCCTCCCCCGCGCGAAGAACCCCGCGGGGAGGTGGCTGCCCCGCCGTCATTCCCGCGTGATTGTGCCGTGAGGGACAGTTGCGTCCGCCAGTTCGGGCCCTCGCCATTCACAGTGACCACCCATGCGTCCTCACTTCAAACAGGGGCCCCTTTCCGCTCCTGTGAATGGGGAGCTGTCATGCGGATGAGAACGCAGGTGTTGTCGTGGCTGTGCGTCATGGGCGTCATCGCGAGCGGCGCACGGGCGATTGCCGCCGAGCCGCTCGTGGGAGGCCTGTCGTGGGCCCATCAGCTCAGCGGACCCGGCGAAGAGAGCGGACGGATTGCCTCCTCCAAGGACGGCGGATTCGTGTCCTTCGTCAACTTCACCGGCAGCGTCAACGTGGGCGCGGGCCCCATCCGAGCCCCCGGAGGTCCGACGGACCAGGCCGTCGCGCTCATCCGCCATGATGCCGCCGGCAAGCCGAGCGTCATCCGCGTCATCAGCGGGCTCTACGCCTTTCGTCATGCGGTGGATGCGCAGGGCAACATCGTCATCATCGTCGAGGCCATCGGCGTCAGTCCTGGCAGCAGCCTGTTCAGCGAAGGCTTCCAGTTGGTGAAGCTCGACGCCAATGGCCGACTGCTCTGGCTGCGCCCCATCCCCAGCTCGGACATCTGGGTGCAGACGCTGGTGACGGACCGCGACGGCAACATCGGCATCGGCGGCTACGTCGTCAGAGATGCCAGCCCCCGGTTCGCCTTCTACAAGCACAGCCCGGAGGGCGTGAGGCTGTGGAGCTTCGTCGACGTGAATGCGTTCCAGAGCCTCGCGCGCGCCGCCGCCGTCGACAGCGAGGGCCACTTCTACGTGGGCGGAGACGCCTATGGCACCACCAGCATCGCGGAGCCCTACCTCGTCAGCCTCTCCCCCAGCGGTCAGCCGCGCTGGCGTCGTCGACTGCTCGGCGCGCTGGGCTTCGCCTATGGCGTGGCCGCCCACGGCAACCGCGTGGTGATGGTTGGCACGTACGCCAACTCCTTCACCTTCGCGGGGCAGTCCCACGCCTCCACCGGCAACCTGGGCATCGACCAGGACGCGTTCGTCGCCGCCTGGACTCTTGATGGCGAGGAGCGCTGGGCGTGGAACTTCGGCTTCGATATCGAGAGCGTCGCCATGGACGAGCGCGACGGCGTCACCGTCGTCGGGGGCTATCAGGCGGGCAGCTCGGACCTGGGCATCCTGGGCCCGCTGGCCGGCAATCCGTCGAGCGCCGCCAACGTCTACGTCGCGAAGTTCGACCGCCTCCAGGGCCAGCGCCGCTGGGTGCAGAGCTTCCCCAGCGGCCTGGACCGCAGCTCGCCGGGTCTCGACGCGGCTTCCGTCGCTGTCTCCAAGGATGGCCGCGCCGCGGTCCTCGGCCTCTTCCACGACACGCTCAAGGTGGGCGCGAACACGTGGACCGCGAACGGCTGGTCGGACCTGTTCCTGTTCAACTTCGAGCCCTGAACGTCAGCCCGCGTCCCTGACGTGGGGCGGCGTCGGGAAGACGAGGCACAGGGTGTCGAACAAGGGCTCGCCCGGGGCCGTGTACACGGCTCCGAGCGCCCGCGCGGCCTGTGAGACTTCGGTGCCGAACGAAGGCACGAGGCAGATGTCCTCGGACTGCTTGAAGCGTCCCTCGAGCAGTCGCAGCCCGTGCCGCAGCATCGCCAGGTCCTGGCGCCCCTCACGCACCGGCACCGAGGGGCCATTCGCATCGGGCCCGGGGAGCTTGCCCACGCTGGTGCTCAACTCGAAGCCGTCCGCGCGCTGGATGATGCGCAGCTTTCCCGGCGCCACCTCCGCCAGCCACGCGCGGAAACCGTCCTCGTCGCGCAAGACGAGCGGATACGCCACTGGCGCGTCTGGATGCGCCAGCCACACCGCCTTGGCGGAGTCCCGCAGCATCGCGAGCAACTCGGACACCTGCGCCAGGAACGTGTCGGCGTCCGGCACCAGCAGGACCTCACGCCCCTTCACCCGCTCCGCGAGCAGCGCGAGGGACTCCGGACGCGCGGGCTCGAACGCCTCCGAGCCGAGCCGCACCTGCTCACCCGCGAGCGACAATCGCAGCGCGTTGGACGGAAGCGCTTCGCCATACACGGGCACGGACCCGGGCGCATCGCGTGGAACAGGCGGCCCTCCGTCCTCGGGCGCTTGGCTTGCTCCCGTGGAGAGCGAGGGCAATGGCTCGGGCTTCAGCGACTGCAGCGGCTCCGCGGCCTTCTCCTCGCGACAGCCCACCGCCGCGAGCAGCGGACACAGCACCACCACGAAGCCTCGAAGCGCCAGGGACGCGCTTCGCATCCGCGTGTCGAGGCAACGCCAGGTCGCGAGGCGAAGCCACGAGAGTCGCCATCGGCCCCGCGCCTCCGCGTCCCACCGAACGAACATCATGGAGTCGACGGACCCGCCGTGGCAGGCAGCGCGGGCTTCGGCAGCGCGCTCGACACACAGGCCGCGTCCGCCAGCCCCAGGCCCACGGCGTGCTCCGCCGCTTCACGCGCGTCCTTGAACAGCAGCATGTCCTGGAAGCGCTTCGTGTCCTTCGTGCGCCCCGCGTCGCGGATGTACACGGCCTTCACCCGCCCCGGGAACTCCTCGCGAATCTGCGCGTAGACCTCCGGGTCCTTCTCCCCCGAGTCCCCCACCAACACGACGGGCAGCGAGAACTGCGTGAGCAGCCGGCGGATGATGGGCTGCTTGTAGTTGGACAGCGACGAAGGGCCCAAATCCCGCAGGTACACGCCGAAGCCCGCGGGGAACTGGTGCCGCTCCAAAAACCCCCGCACGCGCGGCAGGTACTGAACCGGCGAGCCGCTCACCAGCGCGAACGCCGACGACGTCCCGACGCCCCGCATGCAGCCGTAGAGCGCGGCCATGCCCGGCACCACCTCCTGCGTGTCGGAGTCCTTCAGCAACGCGGTCTGCACCAGCTTCGTCGGCTTCGTCACCTGCGTCACCGCCACCGTGTCGTCGAAGTCGGAGACCACCAGCAGCGACGTCGTCGCCGGCAGCACCTCCACCCGGGCACTGGCGATGGCGCCCTCCACCCACGCCTCCGCTTCGGAGGCGCCTTCCTTGAAGCGGCTTCCCTCGGGCGGCATCAAGGTCACTTCGAACCCACCGTCATGCCCGCTCGTCACGATGGCGGTGACGCCCTGGAAGCGCACCGACACCTTCGCGCCTTCCCAGTTGGGGGCCACCAACCGCCGCACATTGCGCGACAGCGCCGAGCTTCCGTCCGAGGGCGCCTCCTTCAGCACGCGTCCCTGAAACATGACGCGCTCTGGCAATCCCAACACAGGCGCGAGCAACACCGCTGGAGCCGCCAGAACGTCGGAACCCCCCAGTAGAACACCCAGGACAAAGAGCCGAGCAAGCATGGTCAACGGAATTTTCCCGTGTTAACGTTTCAAGAGCCCTGATGATAGCTTCGCGCAGGTTTCGAGAGGCGTGTTGGAGTCGTGGAGGGGCAGCACATCGGCCCGGTGCGCCCAGAGGAGCCGGAAGACACGTGGAGCACCCGTCCGAAGGGCTCGATTTCGGCAAGTACACGTTGCTCGAGCGCATCGCGACGGGCGGCATGGCGGAGATCTTCCGCGCCCGGATGACCGCGGTGGCGGGGGTCACCAAGCCCGTCGTCATCAAGAAGATCCTCCCGGGCTACGCGGACAAGAGCGCCTTCGTCTCCATGTTCGTCAACGAGGCGCGCATCGCCGCGGGGCTGAGCCACGGCAACATCGCCCAGGTCTTCGACTTCGGCGAAGTGGGCGGCCAGTACTTCATCGCGATGGAGTGGGTGGACGGGCATCCGCTGTCACGGGTGCTGCGACGGGCCCGCGAGAAGGGGCTCTACACCCTACCCCAACCGCTGGCCCTGCTGGTGACGGTGGAGGTGCTCAAGGGACTGGCCTACGCCCACACCCGCCTGGATGACCGGGGCCGCCCGCTGCACATCATCCACCGCGACGTCAGCCCGCAGAACGTGCTCCTGAGCTTCGAGGGCCAGGTGAAGCTGGTGGACTTCGGCATCGCCCGGGCGCGGCTCGCGGGCCACGGCGCCAGCGACGAATCCGACGAGACAGAGGCCAAGGGCAAGTACGCGTACTTCGCGCCGGAGCAGGCCCGGGGCCGGGAGCTGGACGCGCGCGCGGACATCTTCGCGGCGGGCACGCTCCTGTACGAGACGCTGTGCGGGCGGCTGCCCTTCGAAGGCGCCATCCCGGACGTGATGCGCAAAATCGCGCTGGGCGACTTTCCGCGCCCCCGCGAGCTGGAGCCGGACATCCCACCGGCCCTGGAGCGCATCCTCCTCACCGCCCTCGCCGTGGAGCGCGACCAGCGCTACCCCACCGCCGAGGCCTTCGCCGAGGCCCTCACCCGCTACCTGCACACCGCCACGCCCGACGTCTCCTCCAGCGCGCTGGCCCACTTCATGGGCTACCTGTTCGAGACGGAGCTGGTGGCGGATGGACGGCCCGTGCTCCTGCCGCGCGAGTTCCTCGCGCAGATGGCTCGCTGGACGCGCGCTCCCGCCGACCGACGCACCGTCCACGAGCCGCCTCCGCTCGACCTGCCTCCGCCGCCCGAGTCCATCCCGGTCCCTCGCGCTCCGACGCCCGGAGAGGGCCGCCGAGAGCGCACCACCCAGCCCATCCCGGCGGTGCCCGGCCCTTCGGAGCCCTCCACCGTTCCGGAGAGTGAAGCGCCCACCGAGCCGCCCCATCCCGCGCCCCGGCCTCCGGGCGGCTTCCGCCTGCCGCGCGCGGTGGTGCTGGGCGCGCCGGTGCTGGCCGCCGTGGGCGTGGCGCTCCTGGTGATGGCGATGGGGCGCAACGGCACCTTCTCCGTGGAGCTGAGCTCCTCGCCCCCCGGCGCCACCATCCGGGTGGATGGCCGCATGTTGGGCTCCGTCACGCCCGCCCTCCTCACCCACCTGCCCGCCGACAGCGAGCACCTGCTGGAGGTCCAGATTCCCGGCATGGTGCCGTGGAGCCAGGTGGTGCGCGCGGAGCGGGGAAACACCCTCGCGGTCCACGCGCGGCTCCGTCCTCGACTGAACACTCCCTCCTCCGGGGCCGCCGCCCTCGCCGAGGACAAGGCCCCGCACGAACCGCTGCTCCAGGACGCGGACTGGGCTCCCGGAGGCCAGCGCCTGTCCGCCGTGAGTCACGCCTTCCGCGTCCCGCTGACGTCCGCCGCGCGCGTGTCGTTGGACCCGGCCCGCACCTACCTGGTGCACACCGAGGGACGCATGTCCCTGGGGGGACCGATGGCCGTGGAGCACGCCGGCTACTTCGTGGAGGGTGACAGCGAACTGCCCGCGCACGAGTCCTTCGGCCTGCTCGGTCCCGACGAGCAGCTCATCCGCCACGCCACCGTCCTCTATGTCTTCGCGCTGGACGCGCGGCGCGAGGACAACCGGGGCGGGCTCCAGGTGCGCGTGCGGGAGCTGGGCGGCCCCACCCATCCGCCGTTCCGCCTGGACGCGCGCCACCACGCGGTGAAGCTCTCGCGCGCGGACCGCTTCGTCCTCCATGCGTTGGACCCGGGCACCACGTACGAAGTGGTGCTGCGCTACACCGCCGAGCCCGCCCGGACGCGGGGCCTGGGCGGCGGTCCCGTGGGACGGGTGCTCGGCCTGGTGGGCACGGACCAGGGCCCCGACGGCTCGCCCAGCGGCCTGGCGCTGCTGGAAGTGGGGCAGCCATCCCGGTTGAGGGGCGCGTCCTGGCTCCAGCTCGCCTTCCCGGACGACAACCTGGCGGACAACACCGGCACCCTGCTCTTGGAGGTCATCCCCACCGCGCAGCCCGAGCGACGCAACGAGCGCCCCACGCGTTGACGGGTTGCTACAGCCGTGCAGCGACCTGTCGCCGAAAAGTTGATCCTCCGGGCCCTCCCCCTACCCTGGGCGACAAGGAGGGCTCAACATGTTGAAGCTGATGGCGGTGGCCGTCGTAGGTGCGGTGGTGCTGGGGACGGTGGGGCTGTCCGGTCGCGTGGATGCGCGGCCAGGGAGCACGGAAGCAGGGCCGACGCAGGCGCAGGTGGAGGCGGCGCTGGACGCACGGCAGAAGGAGCTTCTGGGCATCCTTTTGGAGGCACAGCGAACGGGCGAACGCACGGCGTCGGTTCACCGGTAATCTCGTGGCGTCGAACGCGAACCGGTGCTAAGCCCGGACCTCCTTTGACGTCCATCTGCCCGTGAGGGGGACATGCCTGAAGGGTCCGCGTCACTCAACCAGCTGGCGGTCGGCGACCGGGTCGTCTATCCGAATCAGGGTGTCTGCCGCGTCACCGCCATCGACACGAAAGTAGTGGCGGGACAGAGCCTCGTCTTCGTCACGATGCGCCGGGAGGAAGACGGCGCCGTGGTCATGGTGCCCGAGGCCAAGGTCGTGGCCATCGGCGTGCGCAAGGTCGCCAATGCCGAGGACGTGAAGAGCGTCTTCGCCTTCCTGCGCTCGGACGGCGACAAGGCCGACCTGGACTGGAAGCAGCGCGCTCGCACCAACCTGGAACGGATGACCCAAGGCGGCATCCTGGGCCTGGCCGAAGTCGTGAAGGACCTGCAGATCCTCAGCGAGCTGCGGCCCCTGCCGACCAAGGAGCGTGAGCTGTACGACAATGCCCGGCACCTCCTGGTGTCGGAAGTCGCCGCCGCGCTCGGCACCGCCGAGGTCAACGCCGAAGACGCCATCGACATCGTCCTCTTCCCGCCCGGCCGCGAGCGCCCCAAGCGCACCGCCGCCGAGTTCGCGCGCGGAGAGGAAGACGACCTGGGTCTGGACGGCGACCTGCTGGGGCTCGACGGAGACCTGGACCTGCCCTCCGAGGAGGAGGCGCCGGCCGAGCCCGCCGAAGAGGAGAACTCCGAGGAAGAGGGCGAGGAGTCCGAGGAGAAGTCCTCCGACGAAGACGCCCCCAAGAAGCGCGGCCGTCCGCCCAAGGCCAAGCCCGAGGAGGCCGAGGGCGCCGAGCCCGCCGCTCCGAAGAAGCGCGGCCGTCCGCCCAAGCCGAAGCCGGAGGCGCCTCCTCCTGGCGCCGAGCCCGCCGCGCCCAAGAAGCGCGGCCGTCCGCCCAAGGCCAAGCCGCCCGAGGCGGAGGGCGCCGAGCCCGCCGCGCCCAAGAAGCGTGGCCGTCCTCCCAAGGCGAAGCCCGCCGAGGGTGGCGAGGACTGACAGTCGACACCCGAGTCCCGGGGGCGGTGCTCATGGCCCCCCTCCGAGGGCCCTTTGCGCCGAGGTGACGCCCCGTGATTCGCATCGTGACGCTGGACCCCTTCGAGGAAAAGCCGCTCGCCAAGCTCAAGAGCACGCTCTACACGGCGTTCGGCGTGGGCAGCGAGCACTCCGGCAGCGCGGAGATTCCTCCCGGGCTCGGCGAGCCGCTCGACGCCGAGAAGCTGCTGGACCAGGTGAAGGGCATTCGCGCCTACCAGGATGACAAGGTGCTGCTGCTGACATCGCGCAAGCTGAAGGAGCGCGAGCTGCCCAGCGGCGTGGCCCCCACCCCGGGCTTCTCGCGCCAGGGCAAGGACCGCGCGGTCATCACCCTGCAGCCCCACAAGGACCTGGAGGCCAGCTTCAAGCCGGTGGCCCGCCAGGCGCTCCACCAGCTCGGCCACCTCTGGGAGCTGCACCACTGCCTGGACCCGCGGTGCTCGATGTACCCGCCCTGGACGCCGTCGTTCAACTCGGGCGAGCCCATCTTCTGCACCTTCTGCCGGGAAAAGAGCGAGCAGAAGATTCGCCTTGCGAAGTCCTAGCACCGCACGCGCGCTGCCCCTCCTGGAGCTGGGGGGCCTCTTGCTGGTCGCGCTCCTGGCGCTGCTCTTCCACCTGCGACTGCCGGGCAAGCTCCCCTCCGAGGCGAGCTACCGCGCGGTGGCGGAGCGGCTCCAGGCGGAGGCCCGTCCTGGTGACGCCGTCCTCCTGTTCCCCTGGTGGGCGGAGCGCGCCCGCCTCTTCCTCCCGCCGTCGCTGCCCGTCTACGGCTACCTGGGCTCGGACCGGGATGACCTCTCCGCGCATCCGCGCGTCTGGGTGCTGGGCCAGCCGGAGCTGCCGCGCTCGGACGAGGACGCCTTCCTCGCGAGCTTCCTGCCGGAGCGCCGCGCCGTGGGAACCGCCACGCACGAGGGGCCGCTGTCGCTGGCCCTCTACGAGAATGGTCGCCACCGGCCTCGCCGCTTCGATGCCGCGGACCTCGTGTCTCGCGCGCGGGTGTATCTGGAGTCCGACGACGGTGCGCGCCAGCCCTGTCCCTTCGACGGCACGGCGCACCGCTGCCCAGGGCCGGGCAACGTGTACGTCGCGCGGGAGTGGCACGAAATCCTCTATGAGCCGCGCCGCTGCTTGTGGATGCCCGCGCCGGGTGGAGCGCGGCGCCTCGTCGCGGAGTTCGACGGTGTGCCCGGCGACGTGGGCCTGCGGTTGGAGGGCGGCATCATCTTCGAGTACGCCTTCCCCCGGGACGCGCAGCTGACGCCGGCCGTGCTGGGCGTGGACGACGCGGCCAGTGGCGCGCGGCTGATGGAAGTGGCGATAGCGCCAGGCCAGGAGGGCGTGAAGAAGTCGGAGGTCCATCTGCCTCCGGGCGAGGCGCGCACGGTGAAGGTGTGGGTCCGCTCACAGAATCCGGACCGGCGTGCGGTGTGCCTGGACGTGCTGGGGGTGGAGCCGGCGGTGGGGGTGAAGGAATGATGGGCAGGCCCGCCACCCGGGACGAGAAATACGTGGCGTGGGCGCTGTGGGCGCTCGCCTTCGTGGCGCTGTGGCTGACGGAGTCCGCGGTGGGCTACACGCGCGACGAGAGCGTCTACTTCGCCGCGGCGGAGGGCTACGCGAGCTGGTTCCGGCAGCTCTTCCATTCGCCGGCGAAGGCGCTGACGGACGCGGCCATCGTCCGCGCGTGGGACTACAACCACGAGCACCCCGCGCTGATGAAGACGCTGTTCGGGCTGAGCCACCTGCTCTTCCACGACACGCTGGGGTGGATGCGCTCGGCCACGGCGTTCCGGCTGCCGGCCTTCGCCCTGGCGGCGATGGTGCCCGCGCTGAGCTTCCTGTTTGGCAGCGCGCTGTATGGACGCACCGCCGGACTGTTCGCCGCGTTCGCCTTCATGCTGGTGCCGCGCCAGTACTTCAACGCGGAGCTGGCGTGCTTCGACTTGCCCGTGGCCGCGCTGTGGCTGCTCGTCGTGTACTGCTTCTGGCGGGCGTTGGAGGACACGCGGTGGGGAGTGGCCTGTGGCGTGGCCTTCGGACTTGCGCTGGCCACCAAGCACAACGCGCTGTTCCTGCCCTTCGTGCTGACGCCCTTCGCGCTGTGGCGGGCCTGGACGGCGAGCGAGAGTGAGCCCGAGGCGCGCGGGTGGCTCCTGCGCTTCGTGGGCGTGTTCTCCGCGGTGGCGGTGTTCTACGGGCTCCTCGTCCTGTCACTGGGTGGCGGAGAGGGCTTCCAGCAGAAGTTCCTGCTGCTCAGTCCCCACACGCTGCTCTTCGTCAGCCTCGCGGCGGGCGGCGCGTGGACGCTCAAGGGGATGGAGAAGGTGAGCGCGCCGGTGACGCGGGCGCTGGTCCCGGTGGCGGCGATGGCGGTGCTCGGCCCCGTCATCTTCTATCTGCACTGGCCCTACCTCTGGCACCAGCCGGTGGACCGCACCGCGTGGTACCTGGCGTTCCACGCGAAGCACAACCACTACGCGTGGTTCTATCTGGGCACGCTCTTGCGCGAGCCTCCCTTCCCCCTGTCCTACGTGGTGGTGAAGACGGCCCTCACGGTGCCCACCAGCCTCTTCGCGCCCATGGTGACGGGCTTCGTCGCGCTGGCGGCGCGCGTGGTGCTGGGGCAGCTCGAGCGGACACGCGCCTGGGTGCGCCCCCTGACGATGGCGGAGGCGCTCGTCGGGGTGAACGCGGTGACGTCCATCCTCATCATCAGCCACCCCCAGGTGCCCCACTTCGGCGGGGTGAAGCACTGGTTCCCGTCCATGGTGTTCCTGGGACTGCTCGCCGGACAGGCGGTGTCGCGAGGCTGCGCGGTGCTGGTGGAGCGACTCAAGGAGCGCTGGCCCTCGCTGCCGGGTGTCGCCGTGGTGACGGGCGTGTTCGCGCTGCTCCTGGCGCCCGCGCTGGTGTACTCGGCGCGCGTGTTCCCCTACGGGACGGCGGCCTACTCTGAGCTGGCGGGAGGCGCTGCGGGCGCGGCGACGTTGGGCATGCAGCGCCAGTTCTGGTCCAGCCACGTCACCGGCGTGCTGCCGTGGATCAACGAGCACGCGAAGCCGGGCGCGCGGCTGTTCCTGCATGAGGTGCACGGGGGCTCGTTCCGCGACTACCAGCGCAACGGCATGCTCCGGCCGGACTTGCGCGCGGTGGGCAGTCCCTTCGACGCGGACATCGTCGCGTACCAGTACCACCAGGAGTTTCGCGAGTACGAGTTCCAGACGTGGCAGGCCTTCGGCACGCGCACGCCGGCGACGGGCCTGTACCTGGACGAGACGCCGCAGGTGGTCGTCTACGTCAGGCCCGAGTCACGGTGAGCTGCTGCGACAGCGATTTCGAAACCCATCAACGCCGTGCGGCAGGCGCCCCGCGTCACCTTCACCGGGCCGCGTGTGAGTCCTCCCCTTCCGCGCCCCGTGCGAGCAGGGACGGAAGGACTCGCAGCACGTCGTGCCGGTCCACCACCCGCCATCCATGGCGCGCCGCGAGGTCCGCCAGCTCTTCGGAAGGCTCGAAGGCCACGGGCAGCCCCACCAGCCGGAAGACCTCCGCGTCGGAAGCGGAGTTGCCCATGGCGAGCGAGTCCGCCAGACGGACGTGGTGCAGCACCTCCAGTTCGCGGAGGATGCTCGGCTTGCCTCCCAGCAGCCCCGGGCCCTGGAGCACGCGCCCGGTGTAGCGACTGTTCCGGATGTCCAGGACGGCGGCGCGATAGACATCGATGCCCAGCTCGTAGGCCACCAGGTGGACCAGTTCGATGGGCCCCCCGGAGATGAGGGCCATCAGGAACCCGTTCGACTTCAACATCCGCACAAGGGGACGCACGAAGCCGAACAGCCGGCCCCGGGCTCGAGCCCAGACATCCTCCGCCGCGCGCTCCACGGTGGAGACCGTCACCCCCGCGGCCGCGCGGCCCAGGCTTTGGTAGACCTCCGCCAGGGACGTGTAGAAGTCCGGGCAGCCGGCGTGGTGTCGCTCCACATTGGACATGAACTCCCGCCCCAATTCGGGCTCACAGACGCCTCGCGCCAACAGCTCCCTCACCAGCAACACGCCGAGGGTGTCCGGCGTCAGCGTCCCATCCAGGTCGAGCACCGCGAGCCTTCTCATTCCAAACCTTTCATGGCGCCCCAGTCTTCCGGCCAGGAGGGCCCGCGGCACCCACTCAGGTGTTGACGTAGGGGCCCATGGTTTTGGATGTCGGCTCGGAAAAAATCGTGTCTGGCAATGAACGGCGGGAGCAGGGAGCGCCCGTGCCGGGTTGGCGAGTCATCACGAGACTCCGCCCGACAGTCCAGACGCGTCTCCCCCTGGATAGACACCACCGTCCGCCGGGCGGGGCCACCGGGCGGCCCTGGATGCGGCCGTATTGCCGACGCCCGGCCCCCCGCCCACCTTCGGCGAGAAGGGCTTACGCCCCGGGGGGACTTCCACATGCATCTGTCCAGGCTTCCGTCGATTCTCGCCGTGTCCGCGGCGCTCTGCTTCTCCATCGGCTGCTCCAAGCGGGGCTCGCAATCCCAGGGCGCCGAGCCGCAGGCCAGCACCCAGCCGCCGCCCGAGGCGCCGCCGCCACCGGCCACCGCGGCGGCGGTGCCTCCCGACATGGGGCCGCAGCCGCAGCCGCCCCCGCCGGATGGCAAGCACCACGGCAAGCACCACAAGAGCGCCTCCGCGGCCAACTGCCCCATGTCCGTCTCGGGCGCGGTGGCCCGTGCCCAGGACGTGCCCGAGGGCGTGGCGCTCATCATCAGCACGCCGGAGCCGACGCAGGTGGCGGAGCTTCAGCAGCGCAGCCGCGCCATGCTCCACGAACAGGCGGAGAGCACCCAGCGCGCGCAGCAGGAGACGCCCATGCAGGAGGCCCAGCGAGAGGATTTGGGTGACAGCCCGCTGGAGGAGCAGGACGGCCTGGACGACACCGGCATGGGTGGCTCCGGCTCCGGCATGGCGGGCGCGCCGACGATGCCCTCCAGCGCCAGCGTCCAGGACACGCCGGATGGCGTCATCATCGTCTACACCGCGATGGACCCGAAGAAGCAGAAGCAGCTCAGCGGCGAGGTCCACAAGACGGCGGACCAGATGCAGCCCGGCAAGTGCCCGGGGATGAGCCCCGACATGCCGTGAGCGAGCGTCAGCCCGCGCTCCCCGACGAAGAACTCGGGGGGCGCAGGGCCGCCAGCGCGTAGTCCACCACCGTGTCCGCGTACTCGCGCGTGAGCGGCGCGGTGCGCAGCAGCCAGCGGTGGAACAGCGGGCCGAACAGCAGCTCGACGGCGACGTCCAGGTCCACGCCTGACGCGACCTGTCCCGCCCGCTGCGCGGCCCGCAGCCGCTCCTTCGTCACCTCCAGATTGGGGCGCAGGAGCGTGTCCACGAACTGCCGTGCGAGCACCGGGTCCATCTGCGACTCGGCGGTGAGCGCGCGGGAGGGCACCTCGAAGCGCGGCTCGCACAGCTCGACGACGGTGGCGCGCAGCACCGTCTTCAGGTCCACCGAGACGTCTCCGGTGTCAGGCAGGGCCACCGCTCCGCCCGCCAGCGCGGCGAAGGCGTCCAGCACCAGCGCGCCCTTGTTGGGCCACCACCGGTAGATGGTCTGCTTGCCCACGCCCGCGCGGGCCGCGATGGCTTCAATGGTCAGCCGCGAGTAGCCCATCTCTCCCACCAGCTCGACCACCGCCTTCAGGATGGCCTGGTGCGAACGCCCGCTGCGGCGGGACTCATCGGGCTTCTTCGCGTCACTCATCGCCCGGCAGGCTAGCGGGACTCCGACGACACGCAACGTCTCGTCTTGACAAGGACGCCCGGCATCTCCATGGTGGCCATGGCGAGACGGTCCGTATCGTCTCCATTCCTGCCCTCAGGAGGACGCCATGCGTCGTCGCGCACATATCGCCATGGTCAGCATCCCCGCCCACGGCCACGTGAATCCGAGCCTGGAGGTCATCCGGGAGCTGGTGACACGAGGCCACCGCGTCACCTACGCGAATGATGCGTCCTTCGCGGAGCGCATCGTCGAGACAGGGGCGGAGCTGGTGCCCTACCCGTCGACGCTGCCGCGCGAAGGCGTCGCGGACCGGAGCTGGCCGGAGGACACCATCGGTCAGCTCGCTGTGTTCCTCGACGACGCCATCGCCCTGCTCCCGAGGCTCCGCGCCGTCTACGGGCAGGACAAGCCGGACCTCTTCCTCTACGACATCGCGGGCTACGTCGCGCGCATCCTCGCGGAGAACTGGGGGCGGCCGGCCATCTCCCTCTCGCCCACCTTCGTCGCGTGGGAGGGCTACACCGAGGAGATGGCGCCGATGATGGAGTCGCTGCGAGCGGCTCCCGGTGGCGCCGAGTACTTCCAGCGGTTCTCCTCATGGCTCACGGAGTGCGGCGTGGCCCAGACGGAGTCCACGCTCTTCGTGGGGCTGCCACCGCGCTCGCTCGTGCTCATCCCCCGGGCGATGCAACCGCAAGCGGACCGCGTGGACACGAGGCGCTACACCTTCGTGGGCCCCTGCTTCGACGAGCGTCCCCGGCAGGGCACGTGGAAGCGGCCCGAGGGCGTCGAGAAGGTGCTGCTCATCTCGCTCGGCTCCACCTTCACGAACCAGCCGGCCTTCTATCGCCACTGCATGGCGGCCTTCGGAGACCTGCCCGGCTGGCACGTGGTGCTGAACATCGGCCGGCACGTCGAGCGCGCGGAGCTCGGAGAGGTTCCCCGCAACTTCGAGGTGCATCCGTGGATACCGCAGCTCTCGGTGGTGAAGCAGTCGGACGCCTTCATCACCCACGCGGGCATGGGCAGCACGCAGGAAGCGCTTTGGGGCGGAACGCCCATGATTGCCGTGCCCCAGGCCACGGACCAGTTCACCAACGCGGACCGCATCGTCGAGCTGGGTGTCGGCGTGCGACTCGACACGGAGAAGGCCACCGCGGAAGCGCTGCGCGAAGCACTCCGCCACATCACCACGGACGAGAACATCGCGCGGCGAGTGGCGGCGGTCCGTGACGAGCTGAGAGACGAAGGAGGCGTGAGGCGCGCCGCGGACCTCATCGAGGCGGCACTTCCGGCCCTCGACTGAGGAGCGAGCGCCCCGCGCGAACACACGGACCGGCCGGCCCGAGGAGCCCGGCGCCGGAAGTGACACGAGCCTTCCCCTCTCGGGCCGCACTGGCTTGGTCGACGTGTCGCTCGAGTGGGGGTGGTAGCCTTTCGGGCCCATGGAAAGCCCGGCCCCGCCCTCCGCGCAGTCCCTCGCCTCCGCCAGGCCCGGGCTGATGACTCGCTTCGGGCCCGGCATCCTCGTCGCCGCCACGGGCGTGGGCGCGGGAGACCTGCTCACCGCCAGCCTGGGAGGCTCCGCGGTGGGAGTGGCCATCCTCTGGGCCGCCGTCGTGGGCTCGGTGCTCAAGGGGTTCCTCAACGAGGGCGTCGCGCGCTGGCAGCTCGCCACCGGCACCACCGTGCTGGAGGGTTGGGCGCGGCTGGGCCCGGGCCTGCGCAACGTCTTCTTCGTCTACCTGCTCGGCTGGAGCTTCTTCACGGGCGGCGCGCTCATCTCCGCGTGCGGCGCGGCGGGAGATGCGCTGTGGCCACTCGGTGGAGACCCGGAGACGTCCCGACGCATCTGGGGCGTGGTCCACTCGCTCGTCGGGCTGGCACTCGTCGGGCTCGGAGGTTTCCGCCTCTTCGAGAAGCTGATGGCGGCCTGCATCGCGCTGATGTTCGGCGCGGTCCTCTTCGCCGCCGTGGGTTCGCAACCGGACTGGGCCGCCGCCGCACGCGGGCTCGTGATTCCCTCCCTGCCCGACAAGGGCACCGTGTGGGTGCTGGGCCTCCTGGGCGGCGTGGGCGGCACGGTGACGATGCTCTCGTATGGCTACTGGATTCGAGAGAAGGGCCGCGAGGGCCCTCAAGGCTTGAAGACCTGTCAGGCGGACCTCGCCGTGGGCTACGCGCTCACGGGGATGTTCGGCGCGGCCATGGTCATCATCGGCTCGACGCTGCGCCTGGAGGGCAGCGGGCTGAAGGTGGCGTCACTTCTCGCCACCCGACTGGAAGCGGTCATCGGCCCCGCCGGCTACTGGGTGTTCCTCGCGGGTTTCTGGGGCGCGGTCTTCTCCAGCCTGCTGGGCGTCTGGGAAGGCATTCCCTACCTCTTCGCGGACTTCCTGCGCATCCACCGCAAGCGCGAGCCGGGGCCACCGGTGGACCTGCGCAAGACTCGCGCGTGGCGGCTGTACCTGGTGGCGCTCGCCATCGTCCCGCTGCCCATGCTCTGGGCACCGCTCCAGCGCGCGCAGCTCGCATACGCCATCGTCGGCGCGCTGTTCATGCCGCTGCTCGCCGCCACCCTGCTGTGGATGAACAACCGACGCGCCTGGGTGGGCGCCCTGCGCAACGGCTGGCTCACCAACGCCGCGCTCGTCGCCACCCTGCTCCTCTTCCTCGCCGTCGGTCTCCAGGAGGCACTCGACGCACTGCGCAAGCTGCGTGGGCCTTGAGCCTGAACGCACGCTGGCGAGCCAGGAGCGAGGATGTGAACTGGCGGTCGTTGCGTCCGCTGGAGGGTGTACGAGCGAACGGCATGGCCTCCCCGAAGCACGAGGCTCGAAGTAGGCTGAGCGGCGCTGACGGTCGTTCTTCCACGCCCCTCAGGAGGGACACATGAAGCGCTGGAGTACGTTGCTCACGGTGGCGGCGCTGTGCGCGGGTTGTCAGAACGGCGGCAAGGACGACCGGCCCACACGCGCGCAGGTTCGCAAGACGGGACCCGCGACGATGGAGGTCATTCCCTCCGCCGGGCAGCTCCCCTACTGCATGCTCTACACGGTGTCGCAGAAGGGGGTCATCCGCCAGCTCACGCTGACGCGGGAGAACCGCTCCATCCGCTGCGACGCGAACAAGCCCATCGCCAACACCAGCTTCCGCGTCCCCACGCAGGAAGGAAAGGTGAAGGTCTACATCTTCTTCTCCGACGACCGCATCCCCGCGGGCCCCGTCGCGCAGCAGCTCTATGACTTGCGCGGACAGGACCGCATCAACGCGATGGACCTGCGCCTGCCCGGACGCGTCTACGTGGAGACGTTGGACTTCTCGCCCGAGGAAGCCACCGCGGAGATGACCGGCGCGGTGGTGGGCTCGCACGGTGAGGTCAACGACGGGGGCCCCGGCTCCGCGAACGCCACGGACATGGGCGCCACGGTCATCGGAGACGGCGGAACCACCGGCGCCCTGCCCGCGGCCTCGGACGACGGCACCTGAGTCCGTCATCCCCGAGGGAGGCGCTCGCCTCCCCCGGGACGACGTGAGGTCACCAGGCCTCGCGGGCCATGGCCAGCAGGTCGGCCTCCACCACCTTGCACGGGTTGCTCAGGTGAGAGGCGTCCAGGAAGGCCTTGTCGGCGATTTTCGCCAGGTCCTCTTCCTTGACGCCCACGTCGCGGAGCCGCGCGGGGATGCCGATGGCCGCGTTGAGCTTGCGCACCCGGTCGATGGCGTTGCTCGCGAGCACGTCCTCCCGGGCGTTGGTGGTGTCACCCATCGCCACCGCCACACGCGCCAGCCGCGTCGTGCTGGAGGCGCGGTTGAACTCCATCACCACCGGAAGCACGACCGCGTTGGCCAGGCCATGGTGCACGCCGGAGATGGGCGTCAGCGCATGCGCCAGCGCGTGGCACGCGCCCAGGCCCTTCTGGAAGGCCATCGCACCCTGCATCGCGGCGATCATCATGTCCGTGCGCGCCGCCAGGTCCTTGCCCTCGCGCACCGCCGTCACCAGCGAGCGACTCACGCGCTGGATTCCGTCGATGGCCACCGCGTCCGCCAGCGGGTGGAAGCCATTGGCCAGGTACGCCTCCAGGCAATGCGTGAAGGCATCCATGCCGGTGGCCGCGGTGACGCCAGGAGGAAGCCCCACCGTCAGCTCCGGGTCGACGATGGCGGCGCGAGGCAGCAGGGCCGGGCTGAAGATGACCGTCTTGCGCCCCGTGTCCGCCAGCGTCACCACGCCCGAGCGACCCACCTCCGAGCCCGTGCCCGCCGTCGTCGGGATGGCGATGAGCGGAGGCAGGTCGTCCTTCACATACTGGTCGCCGCCCTTCGCGTCGTCGTAGCGACTGAGCGGAGGCTCGTGGGTGGTGAGCAATTGCACCAGTTTGCCCGCGTCCAGCGCGCTGCCGCCGCCCAGCGCGATGAGCCCGTCGCACTTGTGGTGGCGATAGGCCTCCAGGCCGGCGAAGACATCCTTCTCGGTGGGATTGGGTTCCACGCCGTCGAAGACGGCGCACTCCAGGCCCGCCGTCTTCAGGACTTCGAGCACGCGGGAGGCGAGCCCCGCCTTCACCACGCCCGCGTCCGTCACCAGGAGCGGGCGCTTCATGTTCAAGCGCTGCGCCTGGGCGGGCAGTCGCTGGAGCGCGCCGGCACCCAGGACGATGCGGGTGGGCCACGCCATCTCGGTGATACGGGGCTCAGCGGGAATGTCGAACGGCTTCATCGCGGGTTCCTCCCTCGGGCTCATCAGATGAGCTCCAGGTAGCGCTCCAACTCCCAGCTGGTGACGGCGCGCTCGTACTGGCGCACCTCCCACTCGCGCGTGCGTACGAAGTGGTCCACGAAGCCCTCGCCCAGGATTTCCCGGGCGCGCTCGCTCTGCTTGAGCAAGGCCACGGCTTCCTTCAGGTTGCGCGGCAGCGGCGCGGCCTCATGAGACGCGTACGCGTTGGAGTTGCACGCGGGCGGCGGCTCGATTTCGTTCTCGATGCCCCACAGGCCCGCGGCCAGGCTCGTCGCCATGCCGATGTACGCGTTCATGTCCGCGCCGAGCTGGCGGTATTCAATCCGCATCGCCTTGGCGTTCTCACCGATGACGCGCACGGCGCAGGTGCGGTTCTCCAGGCCCCATGCCGCGGTGGTGGGCGCCCAGGTGTTCTCCACGCTGCGCTTGTAGCTGTTGATGGTGGGCCAGTAGAGCGCCGTCAGCTCCGGCATCAGCGCTATCTGCCCGCCGATGTAGTGGCGCATGAGGCGGCTCATGCCGTGCGGCTCGTCCTCTTCGTAGAAGAGGTTGTGCTCGCCCTTCATGTCCCAGAGCGACTGGTGCACGTGCCCCGAGCACCCCGGCAGCTTCGCGTTCACCTTGGCCATGAAGCACGCGGTGAGGCCCTGGCGCGAGCACAGCTCCTTCACCACTGTCTTGAAGAGAGCCGCCTTGTCCGCCGAGCGCTCCACGTCGTCGTAGCGGATGGCGGCCTCGAAGACGCCGGGCCCTGTCTCGGTGTGGAAGCCCTCGATGTTGAGGCCAAAGCCGTTGCACCCGTCGATGAGCGCGTGCACCAGCGGCGCGTTCTGAGACGTGCGCAGCCACGAGTAGCCGAACATGCCGGGCGTCAGCGGCGTGAGGTCCTGGAAGCCCTTCTGCTTCAGCGAGTCCGGCTGCTCCTTGAAGATGAAGAATTCATACTCGGCGCCGAAGCGAGGCAGGTAGCCCTGCTCCCTCGCGCGGGTGGCGATCTTCTGGAGCAGTTGCCGGGGACTGGCCTCGAAGGGCGTGCCGTCCGGATTGACGAAGTCGAGCAGGAAGGCCGCGGTGTCGGGCTCCCACGGAATCACCCGCCCCGTCGTCACGTCGACCGTCGCGTGCGCATCCGGGTAGCCGGTGTGCCAGCCCGTCACCTGGGTGTTGTCGAGCAGCTCGTCGCCCAAATCCCAGCCGAAGACGACGTCGCAGAAGCCCAGGCCGCCCTTGGCGGCGCTGAGGAACTTCTCCAGGGAGATGTACTTGCCGCGCCAGACACCGTCGATGTCGATGGCGCCGACCTTCACCTTCTTCACGCCGTTGTCGTCGAGCCAGCGCTTGAGCGTGTCGGTGCCGCCCGAGTCCCGGGGCACGGCGCCGCCGCGCACGGGGCCTCCGCGCTCCTTGGCGCGGGCCCGGCGGGCCACGGTCGGATGCGTGAGTACCTTCGCCTTGGGACGGGTCGGCATCGGGACCTTCCTTCCTGGGGTGAGGGAGTGCTCAGGTGTCCGTCGGCAGCCGCGTCCACACCGCCTTGCACTGGAGGTAGCCTTCCAGCGCGTGGTGCGACAAATCGCGGCCCCAGCCAGACTCCTTGTAGCCGCCGAACGGCGCGGCATCGTCGAACTCGTTGAAGCAGTTGATCCACACCACGCCGCTCTTCACCTTGCGGGCCAGCGCGTGCGCCTTCGCCACGTCGCGCGTCCACAGCGACGCGGCCAGGCCGTACAGCGTGCCGTTGGCCAGCTCCAGCGCGTGCGCGTCATCACGGAAGCGAAGGCAGCTGAGCACCGGGCCGAAAATCTCCTCCTGGGCGATCTTCATGTCCGGCTTCACGTCGCCGAAGATGGTGGGCCGCATGAAGTAGCCCTTCGCCTTGATGCTCTCCGTGTCGCGCTCGCCACCGGCCAAAAGCTTCGCGCCCTGCTGACGACCGCTCTCGACGTAGCCGAGGATGGTGTCGAGCTGCTTCTGGCTCACCTGCGCGCCCATCTCCGTGGAGGGGTCCAGCGGGTCACCGACGCGCAGCTTGCGGGCGCGCTCGGCCAGCTTGCCCACGAAGTCGTCGTAGATGCCCTCCTGCACGAGCACGCGGCTGCCCGCGTTGCACGTCTCACCCTTGTTGCCGAAGATGCCCCAGAAGCACGCCTCCACGGCGCGCTCCAGGTCCGCGTCGGAGAAGATGACCTGGGGGCTCTTGCCGCCCAGCTCCAGCGTCAGCTTCTTGAGGTTGCTGCCCGCCGACGCCTGCATCAGCCGGCGCGCGGTGCGGCCGGAGCCGGTGAAGGAGATTTTGTCCACGTCCGGGTGCCGAGCGAGCGCCTCGCCCGCGGGGTCTCCGTAGCCGGTGACGACGTTGAGGACGCCGGGAGGGAAGCCCGCCTCCAGCGCGAGCGCACCCAGCTTCATCGCCGTCAGCGGCGTCATCTCGGAGGGCTTCACCACCACGGTGCAGCCGGCGGCGAGCGCGGGTCCCAGCTTCCAGCAGAGGATGCAGGTGGGGTAGTTCCACGGGACGATGAGGCCCACCACGCCCACCGGCTCCTTGAGCACGTAGGTGTGGAAGGGGCCGTCCACCGGGAGCACCTCGCCGTGAATCTTGTCCGCCCAGTCCGCGAAGTACGCGAGCGTGCCGGCGCCCGGGGCCACGTCGCCTCGGACGGCGTCGCGGAACGTCTTGCCGTTGTTGAGCGACTCGACGAGCGCGAACTCCTCGCGGCGCTGCCACAGCAGGTCGGCGAGCTTGCGGATGAGCTTGCCGCGCTCGCGGGCGGACATCCTGCTCCACGGGCCGGACTCGAAGGCGCGACGGGCGGCCTTTACCGCGCGGTCCACGTCGGCGGCGGTGGCGCTGGGTACGTCGCACACCTTCTCACCCGTGGCGGGATTCACCACCGGGAGAAAGCCCCCTTCGACGGGGTCCACGCCCTGCCCATCGATGAGCAGTTGCAGGACGGGCAGCCGGGGGGAGAGCGAGCGGGCGTCTAGCATGGGGATTCCTCGGGGCACACGGGGGCGTTCCAGACAGATTGGCCAGGAGCGAACACAGGTGGCACGACAGGGTAGGAATGACGTCCAGACGCGGCAACCTGCGGTGGTGAAGAACGTCTTGTTGCTGAAAGCGGGTGAGGCCGCGGAGTCGGTGCGCCTCAGTGTGGGTGATTACGAGCAGTGGTTCCTGAGCACCATCGGACTGGAGGGCCATCGGTTCGACATCCTCCCGGTGCACCGCGACGCGCCGTTGCCACGGGACGCGCATGCGTATGACGCGGTGATGATGACCGGCTCTCCTCTGTCAGTGACGCGGCTGGAGCCGTGGATGGAGCGCGTCGCGGACTTCATGGTGGAGGCCGGGGAGAAGGGCACGCCGGTGTTGGGAGTGTGCTTTGGTCATCAGTTGCTCGCGCGCGCGTACGGTGGGCAGGTGGCGCGAAATCCACTGGGCCGGGAGACGGGCACGGTGGAGGTGAGGCTCACCGAGGCGGGGCGTCGGGACGCGCTGTTCGACGGGGTGCCAGAGGTCTTCGCTGCCCAGGCGACGCACGAGGACATCGTCGCCCAGGTGCCCGAGGGCGCGACGGTGCTCGCGGGCAACGCCAACACGGCCGCGCAGGCGCTCGCCTTCCGTCCCAACGTCCGGGGCGTGCAGTTCCACCCGGAGGCGGCTCCGGACGCACTGCGCGCTGTCATCCACGCGAGACGCGAGGGACTGGAACAGGAGGCCGTGGCGAGGGGGATTGCGCCCGGTGCGCAGGTGCCAAGGCTGCTCGAGGGCCTGGCTCCCACTCCCGCTGGGAGGCGAATCCTGATGAACTTCCTGGAGCGCTTCACCTGACCCCCACCGAGGCCTCCTTTGCCCCGCATCCTGACGTCGCTCCTGCTCGCCCTCCTCGTCTCCGCCTGCTCGGACGGAGACCCGTGCTCCCAGGCTCCTCGCTGTGATGGCTCGGAGGCGCTCAACTGCGAGACGGCCTGCACGGTGGGCCCCTGCTCCACCGGAGCCATCTTCCAGGAGTGCGACCAGGGCACCACCTGCGCCGTCGTGCCCGGGGACCGGAGCGACTCGCGCTTCTATCGCTCGCGGGCGGTGTGCGCGCGGAGCCTGACAGCGTGTGACCCGGCGACGGCGCCCGCGCCCGTCTGCGAGGACGGCCGCTTCGTCACCGGCTGCGGGGCACACCGCCGCGACATCCGAGCGTTCTGCTCGCAGGCGGCGCTGTACTTCGAGAAGGTGCCGACGTGCTGCGTGACGGGGACGGGCGACGGCGGGACGGATGGCGGCACCGCGGATGGTGGAGTTCCGGACGCTGGGCCGGGCAGGTCCGACGCCGGACGTTGAGCAGCACGCGTTTCGCGGGGTGAGGCCTCCGCGCGAGCCCGGCGGAACGAGGGGGCGAGCCCCAGGTTGAACCCGGACGGCGCTCCGTGCGCCGACCGAGTGCGCCATGAATCCTCTCGTCCCGCGATACCACCGGTGGACGCGCCAACTGCGAAACCTCGTGGCCCATCTGCATGTGGACACGAGGACCCATCACATCGTCCGGAAGACGGACTTCACGCAGTGCCCCCGGCCCGTGCTGTTGCTCTACGGCTTCTTCAGCACGCGCCGCGTGTTCGAGGTGCTGGAGCAGCGACTGCGGCGCGATGGCTACTCTGTCTGGTCCATCCACCTGGGCGGTGCGCTGGACCGGTACAACACGTGTGGCATCGACGCGCTGGCGCAGAAGGTGCGCGAGAAGGTCGAGCGCATGTACGCGCGATATCCGCACATGGGGCCGCTGAGCATCGTCGGCCACTCGAAGGGCGGACTCATCGGGATGTATTACGTGAAGCGCCTGGGCGGCGATGCGCGGGTGCAGAACCTCATCACCCTGGGGACGCCACACAAGGGCTCGCGGCTGGCGTACCTGGGCTGCGCGACGCTCGGGTGGTTCAGTCGCAGCATGTGGCAGCTCACGCCCGTGTCGCCGTTCCTGAAGCAACTGCGCACCGGGGCGTTTCCGAGGAACGTGAGGCTGACGTCGGTCTACTCGAAGGTGGACGAGGTGACGCCGTGGACGTCGGCGCGGCTGGACGTGGAGGGCCAGCCGAACGTGTTCAACCATGAGCTGTCCAACGTGGGACACGGGGCGCTGCTCACCCGGCGGGCCGTCTACGAAGTCGTCCGACGCGAGCTGAGCGCCGGTTATGCCGAGTGCGTGCAGGGCCTGCGCGCGGTGTCACCGTCCGCCTCTTGAGGTAGAGAGGGAACATGCCCTCGCGCTGGGACCGCCTCTTCGACCTGAAGCCCGTGCCGCTCATGGACCACTTCGTGGAGGAGGTGGCGAAGCTGCTCGCGCAGGACCTCCAGACGTGGCCGCCGCCGGTGGAAGAGGTGGACCTGGACACGGGAGGCCACTTCGCGCCGCTGTTCACCGAGCCGCGTCCGCGTCCCACGCCGGCCGTCTATGCGGAGGCGTTGAGGCTGACGCGGTGGGAGCTGGCGCACGAGACGGACGCGTTCGACGACTACATGCGCAACAAGCGCTACCTGGAGCGAGGGCTGGCGCCGGATGACCGGCTGGCCCTGCTGTTCCTCGCACGGTGGTTCACCGAGCAGATGCTGAGCCTGGGAGAAGCCACCGAGGGCCGCGTGAAACGCAAACAGATGCAGGTCTGCCTGGACAAGCTGGAGACGAAGCTCCGGCTCGCCCAGGGCGCCCAGGCGTGAGCATTGCCTACGGGTAGACTCGGCTGCTCGACGCGGGGCATCGGCGACAACGAGTTCCCCTGGAACGACACACGCCGCAGCAGGCGATGGCTACTCGAGTTCGGCGGCCTCCACCGCGCCCAAGCTCGTCCCATCCGGCAGCCTCCACCCAGCAGGTCCACTCTGGGAAGAGCCCGCGACCACTCCTGCCGCCGCCGAGGAACTGGTGAAGACGGCATCCGCGCTGAAGACCATCAGGTCATCGGATTCTCGAAGTGTCAGCGTGCCATCGCGGATGAGCCCTTCGCGGATCGCCCGATATCCTTTCGACAGCGAGTCGGAGATCTTCCGAACCGCCGTCGACCCGCGCAGCACGACATATCCTTCGGAGGACCTCCGCATTCGAGCCTGGGCCTGGAGCACCGAATAGGTGAACTCGGGCCCGCTCGTCCGCGTCCCACTGCGCGGCTCCAGCATCTGGCCCGCGCGTCCCGAGAGAGGAGGAAGCGTGAGCCGCACGTATTCGAGGAACCCCTCCATGTCAGCCAGGTCCGACTCGGGAAGCGCGGCGCCCGAAGGAGCAGCGCCATTCGTCAGATTGACCCGAGCGGCCTCGCTCGCGAGCTTGTGCAGCGCGAGTTCCAGATGCTTCGCGTGGGCCTTCGTGAGGTTGCCGTCCTTCGACGTGAAGACCACCGCTTCCGTCCACCACTCCTTCGCGGAGTCCCGAGCATGCTGGGCGAGCCGCTGACCGAGGGCTTCGGCCTCGCCGATGTAGCCGCGAACCTCCCCCACCACGTCCGGATCATCACCGAGCAGGACGTATACGCCTGGGCGATCCGCCTCCCTGCGCGCCTTGAACTGGGGCAGGTGGTTGCGAGGAACGGCCAGGGCGATGCCCGCCCAGTTCATGACGTCCGCCACCCGCAGACCACTGGGGTCCCCATCCACGAAGAACAACTTGATGGTCTTGCCTGCCACCACGCCCCTCCTGAGCCAGCGGAAAACTCCTCGAAGTCTGCTTGAAAACCTGACTCGAAGTCAGGCGCTGCAAGCAGGCGTGAGCAGTCCCCTCCCTCGGAAAGCTGGGACCTCGAACTTTCCGCCACATCGGAACGAGTAGGCGCCGAGCATCGAGGGTGAACGAGAACCTGGGGCACCGGGCCTTGTCAGCGCGCGGGCACTGCCGTAAGCCCGAGGCATGTTGCAGCCCCTGGACACTCCGCCTCCGACGCCCACCACCGACCGCCGCAAGCGCCTGCTCATCCTGGGAGCCCTCTGGCTCGTCGTGGCGGCGGCCCTGGTGACGTTCCGCTCGGTGGTGATGCCCTTCGCTGGCGCGGCGCTCATCGCGTACCTGGTGCAGCCGCTCGTGGCGCGCATCACCCGGCTGAACGTCGCCGGACGCAAAGTCCCTCATTGGGCGGCCATCCTGCTCATCTACGCGGGCTTCTTCGTCGGCGTGTACCTCTTCCTCGTGGCCCTGGTGCCGCAGCTCTACCGGGAGATGGCTCGCGTCAGCCGCGACACGATGGCGCTGGCCAACACGCTCACGCCGGAACAGGTGCAGGTGCTCGCCCAGCGCGGCGAGACGTGGCTCAGCGACTACGGCATCCCCGTGGCCCTCTCCAACCGGGCGCTGGAGGGCGCGGACGCGGCGGGCAGCGGACACTTCAGCCTCGCGCTGGATCTGGAGCAGTTGCTGAGTGACGCGGTGAAGCGCGTCTCGTCGCTGGTGCAGGAGAACCTGGGCGACATCGTCAGCGTGTCACGCAGCATCATCGCGGGAGTCGCCGCGGGCGTCTTCACGCTGTTCTTCGTGTTGATGGTCGCGGCCTTCTTCTCCATCGACGGTCAGGCCATCCGCCGGTACTGCGGCACCCTGGTCCCCGCCGAGTACGCCCACGACGCGAGGCAGCTCGCCGAGCGAATCGACCGCTCCCTGTCCGGCGTGGTGCGCGGCCAGGTCACCATCTGCGTCGTGAACGGCGCGCTGACCTTCGTGGGGCTGCTGCTCTTCGGCGTGAAGTTCGCCTTCCTGCTCGCCACCATCGCCACGTTCTTCAGCCTCATCCCCATCTTCGGCACCATCCTCAGCTCGGTGCCCATCGTCCTCATCGCGATGGCGGATGGTTTCAAGAAGGGCCTGGCCATCCTGGTGTGGATCATCGGCATCCACGCGGTGGAGGCGTACTTCCTCAATCCCAAAATCATGGGGCAGGCCGCGCGCATCCACCCGGTCATCGTCGCCTTCTCCCTCATCGCGGGAGAGCGACTCTTCGGCCTCGTGGGCGCGCTCTTCGCCGTGCCCATCACCGCCATCCTGGTGGCCTGCTTCGACTACGCCCGCCTCAAGGCACAGCCGCAGTCGGTGGTGACGCTCCCTGCTTCCGAGCCTGTCTCCGGCGCCACCGGGCAACAGACGCCAGCGGCCTGAGCGCCTCTTCGCCTCACGGGGCGCCTACGGAGCCCCACCTCCGAGCGCCTTGGCGTAGTTCGCGAGCGAGCGGTTGTAGCGAGGCAGATGACGCGCCAGCGCCCCGAGCGCCAGCCCCACCGCCTCCCTCTCGCGCCCCGCATCCACGAGCGACAGCGCGAGGAACGCGGACACGGTGTCATCGAGTTCATCAGAACCAGTAGCCCGCTCAGCCGTGAGGAGCGCGACACTCTCCTCGACTTCGCCCAGATTGCGCAGCGTGCTGGCCAGTTGAATCACGGCCTGACGGCGAAGCCCGCCACTCAGCCCCGCCGCCAAGGCCTGTCGATACAGCGGCGCGGCCAACGCCTCCTGCCCCAGCGAGTCATGGGCCGATGCCCGCTCGAACAGCGCGCGCGGATGCCCCACGGGCAGCTCCGCCGACAGCGCTTCGACACGTGCGAGAAAGCCACCCGGAGCCTGGCCATCGAAAGAGGCCCACAGCTCCGCGATGCGCCGCTCCCACTCCAGCTCGGTCGTCGTCACCGCCCCAGCTTCGCAGCCCACCTGAAGGCACGAAAGCCACGAGGCAACGCAAGTCACCTCACTGACAGGCGGCGTCGCAGCGGGCCCCACGGCAGAAGGGGATGCAGCGTCCGCAGTCGATGGAGCCTTCCGGGCACTCACCCGTGCATCTCACACCGCGACAGTTCGGGCCCTCGTCCACGTGGGTGACGGCGGTGCCATCCCCGCAGCAGGCATTGGCGACACAGTCGTCATCCGAGTAGCAGGTGCGGTCGGACAGCACCGGAGGCGCGTCATCCAACGGCCCCAGCGGGTCCACATCGCATCCCAGTCCACCTCCGAGTGACACCCCGATGAGCAGGGGAAACAGACGGACGAACATGGAGCGGGACATGGACCCTCCGGGGGGTATTGAGCCTATCGGTTCATCGAGCCGAGGAAGTCAGCGTTCGTCGGCGTCGGACGCATGTGCTTGAGCACGAACTCCATCGCGTCGATGGGCGTGAACGGATGGAGCACCTGGCGCAGCGCAGTGATGCGCACGAGATCGCCCGGTGACAAGAGCAATTCCTCCTTGCGCGTACCGGACTTGTTGATGTCCAGCGTCGGGAAGATGCGCTTCTCCATCAGCTTCCGGTCCAGGACGATTTCGGAGTTACCCGTGCCCTTGAACTCCTCGAAGATGACTTCGTCCATGCGGCTGCCGGTGTCGATGAGCGCGGTGCCGATGATGGTCAGCGAGCCGCCCTCCTCGATGTTGCGCGCGGCGCCGAAGAAGCGCTTGGGCTTGTGCAGCGCGTTGGCATCCACGCCGCCGGAGAGAATCTTTCCGGACGCGGGCACCACCGTGTTGTAGGCGCGCGCCAGACGCGTAATCGAGTCGAGCAGGATGCAGACGTCGTACTTCTGTTCGACGAGGCGCTTGGCCTTGTCGATGACCATCTCCGCCACCTGCACGTGCCGCGTGGCCGGCTCGTCGAAGGTGGAGGACACCACCTCGCCCCGCACGCTGCGCTCCATGTCCGTGACTTCTTCCGGGCGCTCATCCACGAGCAGCACGATGAGGTACACGTCCGGGTGGTTGCGGCTGATGGCGTGCGCGATGTTCTGCAGCAGCACCGTCTTGCCGGCCTTCGGCGGGGCGACGATGAGGCAGCGCTGTCCCAGACCGATGGGGCAGAACATGTCGATGATGCGCGTGGTCATCTCCGACGACTCGTGCTCCAGCTTGAGCTTGCGCGTCGGATATAGCGGCGTGAGGTTGTCGAACAGGATGCGCTCGCGCGCCGCGTCCGACATCGGGTCCGTGAAGTTGACCTTGTCCACCTTCTGGAGCGCGAAGAAGCGCTCGCCCTCGCGGGGCTGGCGGATGGGGCCCGTCACCGTGTCGCCAGGGCGCAGGTTGAACCGGCGCACCTGCGACGGAGACACGTAGATGTCGTCCGGGCTGGGCTGGTAGTCGCTGTCGGAGCTGCGCAGGAAGCCGAAGCCGTCGCTGAGCATCTCCATCACGCCTTCGGCGTGGACCTCGAAGCGCTTGTCGGCGATGCCGCCGAGCAGCGCGAAGATGAGGTCCTGCTTCTTCAGGCCCTGGTAGTTCTCGATGCCCACGTCGTGGGCCATCTTGGACAGGTCCGTGATCTTCATCCGCTTCAGGTCATTGAGCTTGATGACCTGCATCGGCGCGCCGTCGCGGCTGACTTCCGTGATTGCGGGCGCGTCGGGGACCTCCGGCGCGGGAGGCAGCGTGGCCGCCGGCGAATCGTCCTCTCCAGAGGAAAGACGCGCCTCCTGGATGTCGTCGTCGCGGACGGGACGGGAAATGGGGGTCAGGACCGGACGGGGCGGCTCGGCGCTCACCTCGGCCTCCGGCTCCGCGCTGACTTCCTCGTCGCGGCGGGGGCGACGGGTGCGGGAGGGCTTCTCGGTCTCTTCCCTTTCGGCGGTCTTCGCCGCCGCGCGCTTGCGACGGGGCTTGTCGTCGGCCTCGACGGGAACAACGACGTCGGCGGCCTTCTCTCTCGAAGTACGGGCTTTGCGCATGTCTGGAACGCTTGGGGATTGGTGGGGTGCCCGAGGACTCGGACGCTCGATTGCCGGGGGAGATTCCGCGCGGCCTCGGAAGCACCTTCCAGGAGGACAGCCGTACCGGAATCCCTGAACGGGACTGCGCGGGCGCGGGCCGGTGGTTTGGGGAAGAGATGGCGCCGTCGAAACTCCTGCGCCAATGAACCGCGCGGGGACGTTATTGACCCCCTCCTGGCCTGTCAAGGCATCTTGCGGGGCTTTGGCGCGGACTCTTCCTCTTGGAGCAACATGAGCCCGACGTCAGACATTTCCACCGTCACCAGGGACACTTCGGACCCGGGGACAGGACCCGGAAGGTCTCTTCGCGCTCCGTGAGCCCATGCCTCCGGTGTCCCGGGCAGCCCCGCACCACGGCTCGGGACGCGCCCTCACCCGCCGCGCGATTCCCAGCCTACGTCCCAGGGCGTATGCGAACCCCCAGGCCCGGACGTCCGGCGGCGGGCTCGACGTGATGTCGGGGGGACGCTCTAGATTGCGCGGCACTGGACACGCCCTCGCTGGGGGCGATTTGGGGTAAGGACCGCCCACCGTGGACGACTTCAAGACCGCCGAAGCACGAGCCCGCGAGCTCCGTCGTGAGCTGGCCCACCACAACCACCGCTACTACGTGCTCGACTCGCCGGAGATCAGCGACATCCAGTACGACACGCTGATGCGCGAGCTGCAGGGGTTGGAGGAGCAGCACCCCGCCCTGCAGACGCCGGACTCGCCCACCCAGCGCGTGGGCGGCGAGGCGGCCGACGAGTTCGGCCAGGTGGTCCACCGCGTCCCCATGCTCTCGCTCGCCAACCTCTTCGAGGACGAGGGCCTGGTCGAGTTCGACGAGCGCGTGCGCAAATTGCTGGGTCAGCCCTCTGTCACCTACGTGTGCGAGCCCAAGCTGGACGGGCTCGCCATCGCCCTGCGCTTCGAGAAGGGCATCTTCGTCCAGGGCGCCACGCGCGGCGACGGCACCACGGGCGAGGACGTCACGGGCAACCTGCGCACCATCCGCAGCCTGCCCATGGAGCTGTTCCCCCTGGACGGCGGCGTGAAGGTGCCCGCGCTCCTGGAAGTGCGCGGCGAGGTCTTCATCCGCAAGGCGGACTTCCAGAAGCTCAACGAGAAGCGCGAAGAGGAGGGCGAGCCGCTGTTCGCCAACCCTCGCAACGCGGCGGCCGGAAGCCTGCGCCAGTTGGACCCGAAGGAGACGGCCGCGCGCCCCCTCTCCGTCTATCTTTACGAGTGCGTCCCCACCGAGGGCGTGCCCGCGTTCAAGTCCCACATCGAGAAGCTGGAGTACTTGAAGTCGCTGGGCCTGCCCATCAACCGCTATGTGCGCGCGGAGGGCATCGACGGCGTGCGCCAGGCCTATGACGCCTCATTGAAGGGCCGCCATGAGCTGCCCTTCGAGGTGGACGGCATGGTGGTGAAGGTGGACGACGAGGACCAGCGCAAGCGGCTGGGCCAGGTCTCCAAGAGCCCCCGCTGGGCGGTGGCCTACAAGTTCCCTCCGGAGGAGGAGTCCACGGAGGTGCTCGACATCGGCATCCAGGTGGGCCGCACCGGTGCGCTCACCCCGGTGGCACACCTCAAGCCCGTGAAGGTGGGCGGCGTCATGGTGTCGCGCGCCACGCTGCACAACGAGGACGAGCTGCGCCGCAAGGACGTGCGCAAGGGCGACACCGTCTTCGTGCGCCGCGCGGGCGACGTGATTCCAGAGATTGTCTCCACGGTGCTCTCCAAGCGTCCGGCGAGCTCCCAGCCCTTCGAGTTCCCCAAGCACTGCCCCGTCTGCGGCGCCGCCGCGGTGAAGGACGAGGACGGCGCGGTCATCCGCTGCACCGGCGCGTCCTGCCCCGCGCAGTTGGTGGAGAAGATCCGCCACTTCGCCAGCCGCATCGCCATGGATATCGAGGGCCTGGGCGACAAGCTGGCCGCCCAGCTGGTGGCCACCGGCACGGTGAAGACCTTCGCGGACCTGTACGCGCTCACCAAGCAGAAGCTCCTGACGCTGGAGCGCATGGGCGACAAGAGCGCGGACAACCTGCTGGAGTCCCTGGAGCACTCCAAGGGCACCACCCAGCGCCGCTTCCTCTACGCGCTGGGCATCCGACACGTGGGCGACGCGACGGCCAAGGCGCTCGCCGAGGGCTTCCCCGACGTGCGCCAGCTCTTCGAGGCCTCACTGGACGACATCACCCGGGTAAAGGATGTGGGCCCCGTCATGGCCCAGGTCATCCACGCCTTCTTCCAGGAGCCCCAGAACCGGGAGGCCATCCTCGCCCTGCTCAACGCCGGGGTCTCCCCCGCCCCGCCCCAGGTGAGCACCGGCGGCCCCTTCCTCGGAAAGACGGTGGTGCTCACCGGCTCGATGACGGGTATGACTCGGGACCAGGCCAAGGAGGAGGTGGAGCGTCGGGGTGGGAAGGTGGCCGGAAGTGTCTCGCGCAAGACCGATTTCGTGGTGGCCGGGGACGATGCCGGCACCAAGCTGAAGAAGGCCCAGGAACTCGGGGTAAGAATCCTGGACGAGCAAGCGTTCCTGCAGCTGTTGCAGACGGACGCCAGAGGGTGAGGCTTTCAGTCCATGAGCGGCACGCGGCGGACAACGCTGCGCATCCAGGGCAAGGTGCAGGGCGTCTTCTTCCGGGAGAGCGCCCGTGTGGAGGCCACGCGCCTGGGCCTGGTCGGCTGGGTGCGCAACCGCCCGGACGGCTCCGTGGAAGCGGTGGTGGAGGGTGAGCCGGGAATGATGGAAGAATTCATCCGCTGGTGTCACCGGGGTCCGTCCCAGGCGCGAGTCGACAGCGTCGGGCACACGGACGCCGAGGCCACCGGCGAGTACAGTCACTTCTTCGTGGAGCGCACATCATGACGCCCTACGCGCTGGCATCCCTGCCGGCCATGCTGGGCATCCGGGCCGGTTCCAAGGTCTCCGTCATCAACCCGCCGCGCGGCTTCGTGCAGAAGCTCAATCCGCTGCCGGACGGGGTGGAGTTCCTGATTACGGCGGTGACGGGCCTGGATGTCATCCTCTTCTTCTCCCAGGACGCCCAGGAGCTGGTGCAGCGGCTGCCGGCGCTGGCGCGCGCCATGGCCCTCACCGGCGGCATCTGGGTCTGCTGGCCCGGCGGCGAGGGCGTGAAGACGAACCTCTCCGAGGACTTCGTGCGCCAGGCGGCGCTGGATATCGGCCTGGTCGACAACAAGATTTGCGTCATCGATTCGACGTGGACGGGCCTGAGGCTCGTGCGCCGGCCGCGCGGGCGATTGGACAAGCCGTCGGGCGGCAAGCAGGCCCCCGCCCAGGCCTGAGAACCCGCCAGGGAGGCATCCGGCATCTGCCCGACAGTGGATGGATGCCGTTTCTCGGCTTTACACGTGTGCCGGGGGCGTGAAAAACTCCCCGTGTTTCTGGGCGCTTGTGTGACACTCCGCATTGGCGAAGGTCACGCCCAGTCGTGAATTTTTGACGGGTTGCGTTCCCGGATACCTCCGGGCGCGTCGGCTGCGCCGGGGCTCCAGTCGCCCCCCCAAGGTGGCCCACTGAAGGGCACCGACCGGGTGTGGAAGGAAGGAGCGGGCGGCACGCGCGTGGTGGAGGACCTCGAACGCGGTTGAAGACAAGGCTCCGCCCGGCAGGGTGCCGGTCGCAAAGCGGAGCGACTAAATTCGGAGGAGCAGGCGGTGGTCCCCTTGGCCCTCGACAGCGTGATGCGAGCCGTACCCGGACAGACCGGGAAGGCCGTCCTGACTGGAGTGCCACCGGAGGCCGCCTCTCCCTTCGCAGCGTGCTCGGAGGCGCGGCGTCTTGCCGCCTCCCGTCCGGTGAGGTCCGCCCTACCGCGCGCGCGTCCAGGATTCGTCCATGAGCAGCATCCTCGTCATCAACGCCGCGGGTCGGGAGACCCGCGTGGCGCTCGTCGAGAACGGGCACATCGCGGAGTTCTATCTCGAGCGTAAGAAGGACAAGGGCGTCGTCGGAAATATCTACAAGGGCCGCGTGGTCCGGGTGCTCCCCGGCATGCAGGCGGCCTTCGTGGACATCGGCCTGGAGAAGGCCGCTTTCCTCTACGTCAGCGACGTCGTCTACGACCCGGACTTCGCCCGGGCCCAGTTCGAGCTGACGGAGGGGGAGCACGAAGACGCCCCCGACGTGCCCACCGAGTCCGAGGCCGATGCCGCCGAGGAAGCGGCCCGGGACGCGGGACCGAGCCACGTCGTCGACGTGGAGGCGGAAGCCGCGGAGCTGGCGGGTGAGGACCAGGCCCACCGCACCGAGTCCCTGCCGCGCGACACGCTCCTGGAGCTGGCGGCGAACGCTCCGTCCATCGAGCTGGCCCCTGGCGCCGAGGCCCCCGCTCCGGTCGGCGAGCCTTCCACCGAGGCCCTCACGGCGGTAGCCGAGGCGTCCGTGACGGTGGAGGTGACGGAGCTCACCGTGTCCGCCGGCGAGTCCGCGGCGCACGTGCTGGAGACGGCGTCCGTGGCCGTCGCGGTGCTCGAGGCCCCTGCCGCGGAGAGCCCGTCCGAGACTCCCGCCGAGGCCGCCGCGCCCCTGTCCGACGAAGATGCGGCCGCCGCGCTGGCCGTGGCGATGCTGCCGCCCGAGCCGCCGCCGCACGCGGCCACCGCGCTGAGCGAGCTGATTCCCTCTCCGACGGGCGACGAGGCGGCCGTGGCCGCGCGTCCGGCGGAGGTCTCTGGCGAGCGCCGCGCGCCGCGCGAGGCCCGGGAGGCGCGTGAGCCGCGCGCCAGGGAGAAGGAGAAGGACAAGGACAAGGGCCGGCACAAGGGCGACGAGAAGCGCCGGGACAAGCACGAAGAGGGCGGCAAGGAGAAGGTCAAGCAGCGCCGGACGGACAAGATTGAGGACTTGCTGAAGGTGGGCCAGGAGGTCGTGGTCCAGATTTCCAAGGACCCCATCGGCACGAAGGGCGCGCGCCTCACCTCGCACATCTCGATTCCGGGCCGTCAGCTCGTGTTCATGCCCACGGTGGACCACGTGGGCATCAGCCGCCGCATCTCCAACGAGAAGGAGCGCCGGCGGCTGCGTGAAATCGTGGACCGGCTGCGTCCGCCCGGGACGGGCTTCATCGTGCGCACGGTGGCGGAGAACGTGCCGCAGGAGAAGCTGGAGAGCGACATCCGGTTCCTCATCGAGGTGTGGAACCAGGTCGTCCGCAAGAACGAGAAGCGGGGCGGGCCGGGCATCCTGCATCCGGACCTGGACCTCATCCTGCGCGCCACGCGTGACTTGTTCGCGCACGACGTGGAGAAGCTCGTCGTCGACGACCGCGAGGAGTACGAGCGAATCCTCGGCTTCGTGACGGCGCAGGACCCGGCGTTGCGGGACAGGGTGGCGCTGCACGAGGGTGACGACACCGTCTTCGACGCGTACGGCATCGAGCAGGAGCTGCAGCGCGCCACGCAGCGCAAGGTGTGGCTGAAGAGCGGCGGCTACCTCATCATCGACCAGGCCGAGGCGCTCACCGCCATCGACGTCAACTCGGGCCGCTACGTCGGCAAGAAGAGCCTCGAGGAGACCATCACCAAGATCAACGTCGAGGCGGCCAAGGAGATCGTCTACCAGCTCCGGCTGCGCAACATCGGCGGCATCATCATCTGCGACTTCATCGACATGGAGAAGGCGCAGAACCGGGACAAGGTCTTCAAGTCGCTGCAGGAGGCGCTGGGCCGCGACAAGGCGAAGACGAACGTGCTGCGCATCTCCGAACTGGGCCTCGTGGAGATGACGCGCAAGCGCGTGCGCGAGTCCATTGGCCGCGTGCTGCACGAGGATTGCCCGTACTGCGACGGCAACGGCTTCGTGAAGACGGCGACCACGGTGGCGTACGAAATCTTCCGGGAGATTCGCCGGGAGGCGCCGGGCTACAAGGACTCCACGCTGGTCATCAACTGCAACGCGGAAGTGGCGCGCCTGCTCCAGGGCGAGGAGCGCAACGAGCTGCGGCACCTGATGGACCGGTACAACAAGTCCATCCAGGTCAAGGCGCAGCAGAACTACCACCGCGAGCAGTACGACATCTACGGACGCTCGGCCACGGGGCCCGAGCACAAGGTGGCCTCGTCGCCGGGCTCGGGTGATGGCGAGTTGGCGATGCAGCATCGCAAGCCGGACAGCGGCGGCTTCGGACGCCAGGACCAGAACCGCCGCGGCGGTGGCAGGGACCGGGACCGTAGCGGCGGTGGTGAACGGCGGGATGACCGGGGTGGCGGCGGCAGCGGTGGTGGCGGTGGTGGCCGACGCCCGGAGCGCGGCGGGGACCGTCCTCGCGGAGACCGGGGCGGCGAGCGCGGTGGTGGCGAGCGCGGCGACCGGGGTGGGGAGCAGCGCGGTGGTGGCGAGCGCGGCGACCGGGGCGGTGAACGCGGCGGTGGTGAGCGCGGAGAGCGGGGCGGCGAGCGCGGTGAACGCGGCGGCGAGCAGCGCGGCGAACGTGCGGACCGTGGTGGCGAGCGCGGTGGCGGCGAGCAGCGTGGCGAACGCGGCGAGCGCGGTGGTGGCGAGCGCGGCGACCGTGGAGAGCGTGCGGACCGTGGCGGTGAGCGCGGCGAGCGCCGCAGCGAGCGCGGCGGTGGTGGCCAGGGCTCGTCGGGCGGAGGCGGCAACGAGGGCGGTGGCGGCTCGACGCCTCCGGCCTCTTCTGGCCAGGGCGGCTCGGAGCCCTCGGGCGGCACGACCTGATGAACCACGGTGGGGTGGGTGATGCCAACGCATCCCCATCCCGCCGAGTCCCCGCCTCGTTGAGCGGCGGGGGCTGAGCTTGACGCCGCCCTCTTTCGCGAGAGGGCGGCCTGCCCCAGGCTCGACGCCGGGGCGAGTTCGAGACTTCGTTCGCTAGAGCCATGCGCTCGCGCGCGGACTCCCACCCGCCAGCTCTTCCGGCGACCAGGTGACGTGGTTCGAGCCTGGAGCGACCGTCAGTCCTCCGTCGTGACATCCCCAGGACGCCGCACCAACGCACCCCAGCTCCGCTTCGAGGGCCGAGTCAGTGCCAGCTTCTCACCCCCTTCCCACCCTCCGGGCCGGGCGGAGATGTCGGGAGGTGTGCCCCGAACAGCGGCGTCACGGGGTGGGCTGGCCCAGGAGGCTCCGGTTTGGCTAGCCTTGCGGCTCCATGTCGCGGAGCGTCGTCGGCTTCCCTGCCCCACTTCAGTCCCGGATGACCCTCAGCTCCGCTCCGCTCGAAGCCTCCCGCAGCCCCTTCATCCCCTGCCTTCGAGGGGCCCGCCCCTTCGTGGGCTGGCGCACCTGAGGCTGGCCGTGGCTCCGTCTCCCTTTTCGTGGCTCAGAACCACCCGGGACCGGCTGCGGGACTGGGCCCTGCGCGTCTGGGCCCCCGTGGAGGGAACGCAGGTGGGCCGCTTCGCCACGGACACGGTGCTCGCGGCGAGCACCGTGACTCAGGGGTTTCGGGGGGAGAATCTCCGGCTTCGCGCCGCCGCCCTCACCTACATCAGCATGTTCTCGCTGGTGCCCTTGCTGACGGTGGGCCTGGTGCTGCTGAACGCCTTCCACCAGGACCGCTTCGAGGAGCGCCTGCGCTCCGTCGTCCGCGAGCTGCTCGCGCCGGGAGTCCAGGAGAAGTCCGCCGCGGTGCTCAACCGGCTGCTGGACCAGGGCAACTCGGTGGCCATCGGCAGCATCGGCTTCCTGGCCATCCTCCTGTCCGCCGGTTCGCTGCTGCGCCACATCGACGGCGCGGTGAACGAGCTGTGGGGCATCCGGCGTCAGCGCCCGTGGGGCATCCGCCTGCTCATCTACGCCGGGCTGTTGCTGCTGGGCCCCATCTTCCTGGCGGCGTCCTTCACCGGAACCCGGGCGGTGCGCGGCGTGCTGCAGAGCCTGCCGTATCCCGGGGCCTTCATCGCGCTGGGCACCACGCTCATCGCGGTGGTGGGACTGACGATGCTGTACTTCTGGACGCCCTACGCACACGTGCGGGTGCGCTCCGCCCTGGCGGGAGGACTCGTCGCGGGGCTCGGATGGATGGTGGCCAAGTCCCTCTACGCCGAGTTCGCCGCGCGCAGCTTCCAGTACAACCTGCTCTATGCCTCGCTGAGCGCCCTGCCCCTCTTCCTCGCGTGGGTCTACGTGAGCTGGCTGCTGCTGCTCTTCGGCGCCCGGCTCTCCTACGCCGTCGAGCACACGGCGTTCCGGGACTCGCTCTTCGCGTTCGGCACCCATCCCCGCGCCCACGAGCTGGTGGCCTCCCGCATCGCCCAGGAGACCACCCTGACGTGGGTGGACGGAGGCCTGGCCCCCACGCCTCGGGAACTGGCGACCCGACTGCGGGTCCCCGAGTCGCTCGTCCACGAAGTGGTGGACCGCATGGAAGCCGCGGGCCTCCTGGAGCGCCAGCGCCGGGGAGGTCTGCGGCCCGCCAGGGACCCGGCCTCTCTCACCCTCGCCGACACCACCCTCGCGGTGCACGGGGTGATGATTTCTGGAGGCGCGGATACCTGGGATGGTCCGCGAGCCTCGGGCTTCGAGCAGGTAGAGCACTTCTTCCAGGAGGCGGACTGCCTCGGCGTCGAGCGCCTGCGTCAGACCCGGTGGACCGACCTGGTGGCGCCCCTGCGGCCCGAACTGGCCGAAGCGCCCCCCTCGGCGCCCGCCAAGGTGGCGGCAGGCGGAAATCCGTAAAGTTTCTAGGTGGTTGGGAGTCCACCCAGCTTGCAGTGCCGGCGCGTTCTGTTATGTTTTCCTGATTCACCACGGGCCACAGTGCCCTGTCGCCAAGGGGTCACCGGGTTTGCGGGAGCGTCCGATGCTCAAGTCCGATCTGATCAACATCCTCGTGGCCAAGCGGGGCGTGACGCAGAAGCAGGCTGAGGCCACCATCGAGACGATTTTCGAGTCGATGAAGGATGCCCTCTGTCGCGGCGAGAACATCGAGATTCGCGGTCTCGGCGCCTTCCACGTGAAGAACTACCAGGGCTACCAGGGACGCAACCCGAAGACGGGTCAGGTCATCCCGGTGAAGCCCAAGCGTGGCCTGCTCTTCCGCACCGGCAAGGAGCTGCGCGACAGGGTCAACCGTCCCGCCCCCCAGCAGGCCCAGAGCGATTTGCCCTCCCCTGAGACCAAGAGCTCCGGCAGCACCGGCACGGGCCTCTGAGTCGACTCAGGACCCCATCGGCACGGGCGAAAGCCTGCCGATGGGCCGAATCTGAAGGGCACCGTCCAGCTCCCCATAGGTGAGCACGGCCACTTCGGGAAACGCCCCCTCGCAGAGCCTCCGCAGCGACCGCCGGACGTCTGGCGCGGTGAGCAGCACGGCTTTTCCGCCGGTGGCCACCTGTCGGACGCCTTCCAGGATCTCCGCCACGCGCTCCGGGTCTGGCGCGGGTCCTCGCTGACTGGTGGACCGCAGGATTTCCTCCACCTCCGGGTCCACGAGGTATGCGTACAGCGGCCCGGTGGGCGCGAACTTGTGGCTGAGGTAGCGGCGCAGGGCCTGGCGACAACGCTCGGCGAGCGCGACGGCGTCCCCTTCCGTGGTGGGTGAGACGAGCGCCTCCAGGATGGCTCGCAGGTCTCGAATGCTGACGCCCTCCTGGAGGAGCTTTCGCAGCACGTCCGCCAGCAGCGGCAACGGGACTTTCTGCAGCGCCTCCTTCACCAGCATGGGCGCACGGGGCTCCAAGCCATCCAGCAGCCCCTGGACATCCTGGAGTCCCAACAGGTCCGCGGCCCGGCTCCGCAACACGCCTCGCAGGTGGTCCGCGAGCAGCTCGTCGGGACGAAGGACCTGGACCTGAGCGAGTTCAACCGGTCCCCGGCCGGCTTCAGGAATGTGGCTGATGGTCCTCCCCGTCGAGGGCTCCACCGCCGGGTCCGCCTTCACCTGGAGGAACGCGAGCTCGTCGGGAGGCGCCAGCGCATAGAGCCCCTCCACGCGCACCTGTCCGCCTCCGGCTGGCACTTCATCCACCAGGATTCGGTACTCGCCAGGAGACAGGTATGCGGCCTGCGTCCGCACCCGGATGCCAGGGATGCGCACCCCCAGCTCGAAGAAGAGCTCGTCGCGCACGGTGTTCAACGTCTTGTGGACGAAGGCACCAGCGGACGCCTGGGCCAGCGCCGTCAGGTCCGGCGCGAGGTCCAACGTGAGGGGAGACACGCCCACCGGCACCACGGCGCTCTCTGGAGCCGCGCCTTCCTTCTCCGAGTCCCCCGCCTTGGAGCCTGTCGCGGCTCCTCCCCCCTTCGCCGCCTCTCCCCGAGGAACACCGCGCTTCAGGGCCCGACCCAGTCCGACGAGCCCTGCCGCCAACAGCAGGAAGGTCAGGTGCGGCATGCCCGGCATCAGCGCGAGCGCGACACACAGTCCGGCAACCACCCAGAGTGTCCGGGCGTCCCCGAAGAACTGCGAACCAATCTCAGAGCCCAGCGAGTCGTCCTCGTGCTCCGACGCGACCCGGGTGACGACGAGGCCCGCCGCCACGGTGATGCACAGGGAGGGCACCTGGGAGACCAGGCCATCACCGATGGCGATGAGCGCGAAGGTCGACGCGGCTTCGGAGAGCGTCATCCCGCCTTGAAGTACGCCGATGAGCGAGCCACCGAGCAGGTTCACCGCGACGATGACGAGGCCCGCGATGACGTCTCCCTTCACGAACTTCATCGCGCCATCCATGGCGCCGAACATCTGCGACTCCCGCTCCAGGTCCCTCCGTCGTTTCCGGGCCTGGGCCTGGTCGATGGCCCCCGCGCGCAGGTCCGCATCAATGGACATCTGCTTGCCCGGCATCGCGTCCAGGGTGAACCGGGCGGACACCTCCGCGACGCGCTCGGCTCCCTTCGCCACCACCAGGAACTGGACCAACGAGAGGATGGCGAACACCACGCCGCCGACGACGTAGTCCCCCTGCACGACGAACTCACCAAACGCCTGGATGACGTCGCCCGCGTGTCCCTCCGCCAGCGCCAGGCGCGTGGACGAGACATTGAGCGCCAGCCGGAACAGCGTGGTGAACAGCAGCAGCGAAGGAAAGGACGTCACCTTCAGCGCGTCCTTGGCTCGCAGCGACGCCACCAGCAGTGCCACCGCCGCCGCCAGGTTCACCGCCAACCCCACGTCCAGCAGCCACGCCGGCAGGGGAATGATGAGCGCTCCCAGCACCGCGGCCATCGCCACCGCCAGCACGAGGTCCGACGAGCTGCGCACCTTCATCAACCACTTCGCGAGCACCTTCATGATGTCTGTCTCCGTGCTGCTTCGTCCGCGTCCCGCGACTCCATCGCCGTGCGCAAGACGACCGCCGCGGCCTGGTACAGCTCTTCGGGAATGGGCTCCCCGATGTCGTAGTGAATGAGGCTTCTCGCCAACGGGATGTCCCGCACCACCGGCACCCCGAGCCGCTGGGCCTCCTCCCGAAGCGCCAGCGCGTCTTCCTCTCGCGCTTTCGCCACGAGGTAGGGCGCCTCGCTCTCCCGAGCGTCGTAGCGGATGGCGACCGCGAGGTGCGTCGGGTTGACCACCACCGCCGTGGCCTTCCCCACCCCGCGCGCCGGGCCCCCCTGAGCCAGTTGGCGGTGCAGGGCCCTGCGCTGTCCCTTGTGGCGCGGGTCCCCTTCACTCTCCTTGTGCTCACGCTTCACTTCTTCGCGACTCATCATCAGCTCGCGCAGATGACTCCTCCTGGCGAGCACGTAGTCCCCGATGCCCAGCACCAGGAGCACCCAGGCCACGCGGCGAATCAGCGCCACGAGCTGCTCCAGCATGAGTGGCAGTCCCTCACGCCCGGCCAGCCAGGCCGTCCTCAGCGCGTCCGGACCGACCGACTCCACGTCACTCCAAACAAGGCCTCCCACCACGGCCACCACCACCAACGCCTTGCCCAACTCCTTCAGGGGTTTCACGCTGAAGAGACGCTTCAGCCCCGACGAGAGACTGACCCGCTCCAGTTTCGGAGCCACATGACTCGGGTCCATTTCGAGGCCCACGGTGGCCATGGAGACCGCCAATGACGCGGCGAACGCGCCCCCCAGCGCGGGCGCGCTCAGGCGCACGAAAATCCAGAGCCCCTCTTCCAAGGCGCCCGTGAGCTGCTGCTCCAGGAACAGCCTCGACGTCCACTCCTCGAGCCGAGAGGACATCCCGAGCGCTCCCGAGCCGAAGCCAAGCACTCCGCCCAAGGTCACGGCGCTGGAGGACAACAGTCGGCTGCGGGGAATCTGCCCCTTGCGGCGGGCCTCGCGCAGTCGTCGGGCCGACGGCAACTCCTTCTTCTCTCCACTCATTGCGCCAGGGTCCCCAGCAACGAGAGCGCCCCCTCCGTGGAGAGCACCTCCGCCAGCAGTCGCTCACACAGCAACCCGACTCCCAGCCACAGCACCACGCCGCCTCCCAGGATTCGCAGCGGAGCCCCCAGTTCTTGGAGATTCACTTGCGGCGCCGCGCGCGAGGCCAAGGCCAGGAAACAGTCCACCGCCAGCATCGCCGCCGCCATCGGCGCCCCCACCGCCAGCCCCGTGGCCAATGCCCCACCCGCGAGGACGACGACGTGCAATGTCGCCGCTTCCGTGGGCACGAAGGCCCCCAGCTTCACCACGCCAAAGCCACGCACCAGTGCGCCCAGGACCAGGGGCGCCACCGCCCCCGACGTCGCCAGTCCCACCAGCAGGTGGTAGAGCCCCTCGCCCGTGGCCGACTCCCGGCTCCCCGCGAGTGGCAGGCTCGCCTCGGCGGACGTCCCACGAAGCAGGTCGATGAACCGTCCGCCCATTCGCGCCGCATCGAACGGCAGCGCCGCGACCAGCCCCACCGAGATGCCATAGGCCAGCTCGCGCAACACCAGGCCTCCCAACTCCAGCGACGACGTCACGGGCTCCGCCGTACCAACGCCTCCCTCCGCGCGCAGAAAGAGCGACAGCGACAACACCCACCCCAGTCGCACCGTGGTGGGCGTGGCCTGTCCCCCCAACAATGGGCACAGGAAGGCCACGGGCAGAAGCCGGGCGGCACACAGCGCCACCGCGACGGCATCCGGGCCCAGCGTCTCCAGTTGAGCGCGCAGCAACTCCAGGTTCATGCCGACACCTCGGAGATGAGCATCAGGAGCTGGTAGGTGAATCGCGTGAGCTGCGCGGCAATCCAGGGCCCCGCGAGCACCAACGCCACCACCGCCGCGCACAGCTTCGGCACCACCGACAACGTGCTCTCCTGAAGCTGCGTCGTCGCCTGGAACAGACTCGAAAGGAAACCCACCACCAGGCTCGCGCCAATGGGTGGCAAGGACGCGAGGACCATCAACAACAAGGCCTCACGCCCCAGGCTCAACAACACATCCTGGGTCATCGCATCACCGGTAACCAAGGATGAGGCCGCGCGCGAGCAGCGACCAACCATCCACGGCGACGAAGAGAAGAATCTTGAAAGGCAGACTCACCTGACTGGGCGACAGCGTCTGCATCCCCAACGCGAGCAACACGTTGGCGATGACCATGTCGAGCACCAGGAACGGGAGGAACACGAGGAAGCCAATCTGAAAGGCCTCCTTCAACTCGGTGAGGACGAAGGCCGGAATGATGACGAAGAGGTCCGTCTCCCGCACCGCGTCCATTTCCTCCGGGGGACGAAGCTCCCGCGCCAGGTCCACGAAACGAGCCCGCTCCTCGGGGCTCCCATGCTTCACGAGAAAAGCTCGCAGCGGCTCCGCCACCCGGGCCGCGGCCTCGAGAATCTTCACGCCGGAGCCGGCCTCCAGGTCCTGATAGGCGAGCTGCCCCGCGTCGTACGTCCGCTCCATCACCGACGCCATGATGTGGCCCGTCAGCACCGCCGCCAGCCCCGTCAACACCAGCGTGGGTGGTGCCTGCTGGGTCCCCATCGCCGAGCGCGCCAGCGACAACACCACCGCGATTTTCGAGAAGCTCGTCAGCATCAACACCGCGAACGGCAACAGGGACATCACCGCCAACATCCCCATCATCGACAGCGGGCTCCCCGCGAAGGACTGCTGGCTGAGCGAGCCTTCCGACGCCACGGCCAGGACTGGCGAGAGCACTCCCCAACCGCCCGTCATGACCGCATCCCCTTGCGGAGCCCACGCCCCGGGCGCGGTCGACGCGCCTGAGCGAGCATCCCAGGTTCCACCTCCCGCTCGGGCAGCGCATGGACTTCCGCGAACGCATCTCCGAAGGCCACGAGAAATCCCCGTCCTTCGACTTCCACCAGCGCAAGGCCGCAGCGAGGAGAGAGCCCCGCTCGGGAGATGACCTGCATCCGCTCCACGCTCGCCACACGTGCCTCCGAGGCGCCCCGTCGAAACCACCACCAGCCCAGGCCACTGAGTGCCCCCAGCACCAGGAGCCAACGAGCCGTGGTCACCACGGAAACGCCGCCCAGGGGCCCCAGCAAGGCCAACCCGAGGACGAGCAGCGTCGCGACCTGAAGACGGGCGCGAGGCGAGAGCGAAGCGTTCGGAATGCGCATGGGCTCACTCACGGCAACAGGGCCAGGACACGGGCACCCACCTCGCCCTCCAGGTCCACCAATTCGGCACGCGCCACCACTCGGTCTCCCACGCGCAACAACACCGGCTCGCTGGCATTGATGTGCAGCGGAAGCAGGACCCCCGGCCTCAACGCCGCCAGTTCGGAGAGCGGGACCAGCACCCGCGTCAGCTCCACTTCCACGTCCACCGGAAGCGGGGGAATGCCCTCACTCCGTTCATTCACGACCACCATGTTCGACTCCTGGAAATGCGCGCGGACACGCGCGCGGGTCAGCGAGAAACCCTCGGGCTGAAACGTCCCCGAGAGAGAGAAGCCCCGGGCCACCAACCTCCCGGGTCCGAAGAGGCGGGTGTCCTCGCGACGCACGCCCTCGAAGACGACGACGTCCCCCACCGCGAGCGCGTCCATCGCCTGCGGCGACAGCGGCGTCTGTCCAAGGAGGCACCTCAGCTTGAGCGTCGCGGCGAGCACTTGCGGAGCGGCGCCCGTGACTCGCTCCACGGGAAATTCCTGAGCCACGCCCTGAAGCACGGAAGCAGGCAGCAACAACCGTCCGCCCGCGCGCACCTGCCCCACCGTCACATCCAGCTCCACGCCCACCAGCGAACGTCGTCCCCGCAGACGCAACGCGACGTCTTCACGCCGCATCGTCATCGCGGACAGGCGCGGAGCCAGGGCCGGATACAGCGGTGACTTGGAGCGCACGGCGGAGAGCGCCACCAACATCAGGTACGCCAGCGTCGCCTCTTCCAGTCGCGCCAGCTCAGTCACCGCCCCGGACCTGCCTCCTGACCCGGCGATTCGCTCCAACGCGGCGACCGCCAGCGCGGGCTCCAACTCCAGCACTGCCACGCTTCCCACCGCCGACAGCTCCAACAGGATGAAGACCGCGGGCCTCGACAGCCCGTTCGGAGACAAGACCACGGCATCCAACAGCCGGGCCTCCGCTGACACCGGACACCCCAGCTCCCGACCCAACGCCTCACAGATATCGCCCAGGGCCTCACGCCCGAATCCGGCTATACGGGGCCGTCGCGAAAGCATGAGGTGCGCTCGGCTCAACCGGCGCGACCCCAGCCGACGCAGTCGACGAGGCACGGGAGGAGACAGGGAGGGCTCGGTATCGGGGTTCATCGAAGGGTCGTGAGCGGCAAGAGGTGACACCCCGCTCGTGCACGCCCCTCGCCATGAGGCGCGCTCGTGTTGGCGCGGGTTTGCGGTGCATCGGCATCCGCACGCGGGATGCCGGGTACGCGAGCCAGGACGGCTACACGCGAGGAGGTCAGCGCGTGGCTTCCCGGATGAGTCGCTCCGCGAGCGCGGCCAGCAGCGGCGGAGCCAACGGGTCCGAGGGTTCCTCCTTCCGGCCAGGAAACAGGGTCCGGTGATAGGGCGGGAGGCGCCGGAACACCTCCTTGCGAAGCGGCTCCGGCACCTCATCCATCAAGGCCTTCAGCCGGGCCGCCGCGTCGCTCCGCTCCCCGAACTCCTTCGCGACCTTCGCCTGTCGCTGGGCCGAGGGCATCGCGACGATGCACCGCAGGTGCGCTTTCGCTCGCTTCAAGGCCTCCGTTCCCAGCCCTTCCAGAAGCTCCTCGGCCCGCTCTCGCCCCAGGACCCACGTCACCAGCGCATAGCGCTCCAGCGGGAGAATCGGAGGCTGACGCCGAATCGTCGTCGCCTGCTCCGCCAGCGGAACTGGCGCCCGAACTGACAGAGCCTCCTCCGTCGGAACAAGCAGCGGCTCCCGCACCGGAGCAAGTCGCGGCTCGTCCACTGGCGCGAGCGTCGGCTCCCGCGCTGGAGCGGACACACCTCTCCTCGCCGGGCGCGAGGCCCGGCCCACACGTGTCGCATCCATGATGAGAACCTCCGTTGCCTGCTCAGGCGACCTTGCGAGTCGCTCCAGGAGAGAGCACGGGACGCGCGGGCACTGGCGGCGCGGGAGGCACCAGGCTCCGCTCTCGATAGTGGCGCATCCGCAGCGTCACCCACACCAAGGCCCCTGACAGCCCCGTCACCAACACGCCCAGCACGGCAAGCAACCACCGCAGCCTGGACAGGGACGACAGTCCACTCGCCGGAGCCACCTCCACCCTCACGGGAACCTCGTCCACCAGCAGCGATACCGACTCCGAGGAGAGCCCTTCCACTCCTCCCGCCAGGAGCGCCTTCAAGACGTCCGAGGACTTCCGCACCCTCGCCGCGCTGCCCGGAGTCACGCGCAGCATCGCCGAGGCCTTGGAAGGCACCGCGACCTGCCCGGGCCTTGGCACGGGAGGCACCACCAGATGGACGCGCGCCAGCAGCACACCCTCCACGGATTGAAGCGTCTTCTCCAGGCCCCGCTCCAGCACCCTCACCCTGCACACCCCCTCTTCCACCGGCGTGCGCACCAGGCCTCCACCGCCAAAGACGTCACAGCCGACCTCCGCCGCCGGCCTCGGCAGCCCCAGCTCGGCGAGCACTCGCACCGCATCCGAAGACTGGTCTCCCGTGACTTCGATGGCCCAGGAGGGCTTCTTGCCCCCCTCGGGCACCTTGCGCGCATCGAGGCCGCGCTCGATGAGCACGGATTGCAGCTCGTTGGCCTGTCGCTCATCCAGGCCGTGCTGGATGCGCTCCCGGCACGCGGTGACGAACATGAGACACACGAAGAGAAGCCAGCGTCGGTCACTCGAAGCCATGCGCACGCGCGCCTCAAACCTGCGTCTGGAGGACCTGCTTGACGCCACCGGTCGCCTTCTCGACGACCTTGCCGGCGAGGTCGAGCTCCTGGCTCGCCCGGTAGACCTGGGCCTGCAACGCGAGCAACTCCCCGGGCGTGAAATCACGCCCCGACTCCGCCATCTCCAGGATGCGGTCCAACCGCTTCTGCGCCTGCCCCACCCGCTCCAAGGCCCGCGCGGCGTGCTGCTCTCGCGCCGTCTGGACGGAGTCCACTCGCATCCCCTTCTTCACTTCCGCGCATCCCGCGGAGGCCTGCGTCCCTTCGGCTCGCGTCACGCCACGCGAGGCCTCGACGGCCGGACGCGCCGCGCCTTCTGTCGTCACCGACGGCGTCGCCTCTCTCGCCGTCCCTCGGGCGCCCTCCAACACCTCGCCGAATCGCTCCCGGCCGGGCTCCACCGACGCCGGGCCCGCGCCTCCCACTGCGCCCACCTTGTCCACGCTCATGGCTCGCCGCGCTCCTCTCAGCGGATGTTGTTGATGGCGGCCTTCGCCGAGTCGTGGCGGACCTTCATGATGTTCGAGATGGCGTTGTGCTCACGGCTCTCCCGCTGCATCTCGTTCTGGAGCTGCAGATAGGCCGCGTTGAACTTCTGGCCATCCGCGCTGAGCGCCTTCTGCGCCTCCAGCAAATCCCACGCGTCCCCGTTGCCCGTCGGCGCCCCCAGTGAAGCTCCCGCGCCCGACGTGGACGCACCCGATGCGGTCGTCGTCCCCATCGGCACCACCGAGGAGATGGCCATCTTCGTGCTGGAGACAGCCGCGCTCAGGATGGGGCCCTGCGGAATCATCC
>NZ_JABXEM010000029.1:0-58368 GCF_013372595.1 Myxococcus sp. AM011 | reverse complement strand
CGCGAACCCCGCGACAAAAACACCTTGGATGCTTTTACAACACAGATACGATAACCAACCTGACGCCACCGCCCCTCCCTCCTTCCCTGGCCTCGTGCCCATGCCCATGCCGACCGGACTCGCCCCTGACGCAGTGCCCGAGCCGGGCCGCACGCGGCGCGAACCCTGGCGCATCCGGCACCGCGTCACCGGTGACTCATGAGTTGCACCTGCACCCGGGACTCACACGACTTCCTGTTTCTGATTCAACCGCCTGGCCCCCTCCATGACGCGCGGTGCCGACTGTCATCCTTGAGACATCCGGAGGGCGCTTCGAGACATCCTGAGAGCGGTTCGCCCGAGCGGTGTGGCCACCTGGAACCTGGCGGGGTCCAGGAGCGTCCAGAACAAGGGCCGTGGAAGCCAGGAAGCGCGGACAGTCGTTCCGCACAAGGATTGCACCAGTATCCTGGACTCCCGGTTGTTGTTTCCGTATCAGGGAGTCTGGGGGGACCCGGCGGGCAAGCCACTCCAGTCCTCGACATCGAACGTCGCAACACGGTCGAGATGAAAGTGTCCCGCAGATCGGTTATGCGAAAAGATATCATGGGAGCCAAACGAATCGCCGTGCAGCCGAAGCTCGCTGATTTCCAGGAGAGGATCCGCGCGTCGGGTCTTCGCAGCACCGCGCCCCGCGTGGCGGTGCTTCGCGAGCTGGAGTCCGCCACCGCGCCAATGAGCCACGCCGACCTGGTGGATGCGCTGGGTGACGAGGGCTATGACCGGGTGACCATCTACCGGAACCTGACGGACCTCACCGAGGCCGGCCTGGTGGTGCGCGCGGACCTGGGAGACCACGTGTGGCGCTTCGAGCTGCGACGCTCGGGCGACGAGCACAGCGGCAACCACCCGCACTTCACCTGCACCGACTGCGGCACGGTGGCCTGCCTGCCGGAGGAGTCCATCCGCATCGCGTCCTCCAAGGGCGTGCCCCGCGCGGTGGCCCAGAAGAGCGTGGACGTGCAGTTGCGCGGCGTCTGCGACCGCTGCGCCTGAAGTCTCCCGGGCGCTCCCGGGCCGAGCGCCTGGCCGCCGCGAGGTGAAGACGGCCCGGGCCCTTGGGTTCACGCAAGCAGAGGGCCCGAGCGCATCGCTGGACGCGGGAGTCAGTCTCCTCCCGCGCCCGGTGAATCCGGCGGCGACTACTGGATGGTGTAGGCCACGGTGCCGCTGCACGAGTTGCTGGAGTAGCAACCGGCGCGCATCGTGTACGTGCCCGCCGTCGGGGCCGTGTACGAGACGAAGGACAGCAGGCTGCACGAGTCGTCGTTGCTCGCCACGGACGTGCCGGCCGAGTTGGTCAGGCGCAGGTACGTGTCACCCGAGCCGGAGGCGCCGGGCAGCGTGCAGGTGCCGAACTGGAGCGTCTGCCCCGCGGCCAGCGTCACCGTCTTGTCCGTGGTGTTCACCGTCGCGTTGGCGGTGTTGGTCGCGGTGAAGGCGAACGTCGTGGTGGGCGGGGGGTTGGTGGTGCCGCACAGCCGCAGGCTGCCGGCCACGTTGCAGTACGCGTTCACCGCCGGGCGCACGTAGGTGATGTCCTCGCCGCGGCAGCCCGTCTCCGTGCAGGTGTTGACGATGCGGCAGCTCCCGCTGGTGACGTAGTCCGTCTCGCCGCGCACCAGGATGCCCGCCACGGTGTAGCCGGTGTTCTCGTACACGCCGGAGCCGGAGTTGCCGCCGAACGTGTCGGTGGTGGCGACGAAGTAGTCCAGCGTCCCGGCGCGCGCGTCACGCACGGAGCCGCCGTCGTCAATCTTGAAGGGGATGCCGCTGCCGGAGCCGATGACCGTCACCCTGGAACCCACCGCCAGCGCGGCGTTGCCGGCGCGGATGGGCGCGGGCTCGAAGCGCGGCGTGGCGGCGCGGTCCAGCTTGATGATGGCGTAGTCCAGGTTGGGCGTGCCGGACGTCTGCTGGCGCACGACGATGGACGTGCACGAGAAGATGTCCGCGGACGTCACCGTCTGCATCCCCGTGGCGGACGTGCGGTAGAAGTTGAAGACGACGCGCGTGCTGCTGCACGCGGACGCGCTGGTGATGCAGTGGCCCGCCGTCAGCACCAGGTCATCGTCGATGAGCGTGCCCGAGCAGAACGCCGGCGTCAGGTCGCTCAGGAAGCGCTGGTTGGAGCACAGGCCGTACGCCGAGCCCAGCGTGGGCGCGTTGAACGTGACAGTGCCGTTGGAGCCCACCGTGTAGTCGGACGGGCTCATCAGCGCCACGGTGGACTTCTCCGCCCGCTGCCGCAGCGTCGCATTCGCGTGCGCGTAGACATCCGTGCGGTTGTCGGTGCCGTAGACCACCGGCTGCTCGGTGGTGCCCGTCGGCGCCGTCTCCTGGCCCGCCTCGGGCTTGCCCGCCTCCGGCGCCGGCCCACAGGCCATGACGGACACCGTACACAGCAACGACGCGAACAGCTTCCCTGCTCCACTTCGACCAATGGTGTGCATGAAGACAGCTCCCAGGATTGAGCGCCCGCCGAGGGGACGGGCAGCCGGGCGCATCTTCAACCCAACCCGTAATACGAGCAAACCAGCACAGGTTCATATTTCGTGTAACTTGAATTAACGCAACTCCATTACAATTCTGGACAATGGGAGCGCGGTCCTGGGGCAAGCGGGCCGTCGGGTGGTGAGCACTGAATGACCCAGATCGCCAGCGAAGCGCTTCCGCCTGGACGGTGGCGGCCCCATCGTTGGCGTGGTGTGGGAGCGAGTCCGCCCCGGACCAGGGTGGGAGGACCGGTGCAAGCGCTTCAGACACTGCTCGTCGTGGACGACGATTTGGATATCCGCGACGCGCTCCAGGACGCGTTCGAGCTGGAGGGCTACTCGGTGCTGCTCGCCGCGGACGGCCTGGAGGCGCTCGCGCACCTGCGACAGCAGGGCTCGCGGCCGCACCTCATCCTGTTGGACTTGATGATGCCGAGGATGGACGGCTTCGCCTTTCGCGAGGCATTGCGCCATGACACCTCGCTGTCGGACATCCCCGTCGTCGTGGCGAGCGCGGACCTGCACCTCGAGGCCGCCGCGAAGGAGCTCGACGTGGCGGGGTGTCTGCGCAAGCCGCTGGACTTGAACGAGCTGCTGTCCACGGTGAAGCGCCTGAGCCACGCCGGCTGAACTCCGCCCGCCCGCTCGCATGCTCTCCGGGCGAGGTGACGTGGTGGCGCCCCGGACAGGTTGGCGAAAGGGGGGCAGCCTCCCCACCCTTGCTCCCAGAAGTCATTCATCCGACCTCAAGGGAGAGGGAACCCCATGAAGAAGCTCATCGCCACGTTCGCGCTGTGCATTGGCTCCGCTGCGTTCGCCCAGAGCGAGCCCTCCGAGCAACCTTCGCAAAACCAGGTTCCGGGCTCCGGGGCGCGCATCCAGACGGGCGTGGACGCCACCGATGTGGGCCGCGGCATCAACGGCGCCACGAAGGAGGCCGAAAAGGTCCCCGGCGTGGACAACACCTTCAAGAAGGCGCACTCGCTGAACATCAAGGGCACCGTGAAGAAGGCGGGCAACGACAGCGTGGACCTGACGCGCAAGTACCTGCCGGACGCCAAGCTGGAGGTGAAGCCCCAGACGGTGGTGATGCTGGACGGCAAGAAGGTGCGGGCCGACCAGCTCCCCGAGGGCGCGGAGGTGAACGCCCGCTTCCAGCTCAGCGGTGACGACATCGTCGCCGTGGAGCTGCGCGCCAAGAGCCCCAAGGGCGAGAAGGCCACGGGCGGCTCCGGCACCACGGACGCCGCGAAGGACGAGGCCAAGAAGGCCTCCGACAAGGCGGACCAGACCAGCGATGACATGAAGAAGGAAGTGGACGACGCCACCCACTGACGTCTCGCGCGTCACCCAGCCGACAGGCTCCCAGGCCCGCTTCCCTCACGGGGGGCGGGCCTGGTCATTTCCGGCGACACGTCGACGCCGCGCCTTGCCCACGGTGGGCAGCGCGCTTCCCTCTTTCGCCCGCATGTCCCCGCGCCGAGCCCGGTACGCCGCTTGCTCCACACCGGGGACGGGAGGATTCGGTGATTCGACGACTGTTGGGCGCGTGTGTCGGTGTGGCGTTGGTGATGGCGGCGGGAGCCTGCGACAGTTCGAAGGAGACGGGGCCGAAGGACGACGGTGGCGACATCCAGTCACCCTCGGACGATGGCGGCACGGACGACGGGGGACCTGGAGACGGCGGCACGGACCCCATTCCCGGCGACGGCGGCACCGACCCCCTTCCCGGTGACGGCGGCACGGACCCTCTTCCCGGCGATGGCGGCACGGACCCCATTCCGGACGGCGGCACGCAGCCCACGACGCCCGAGGGCCCGTGGCCCACGGACGCGCTGACGAACTACAGCGCGAAGTACGACATCCCCAAGGTCCGCTCGGTGGGCGTGGATGCGGCGCACAACATCTGGGTGCTCAACGGCAGCCAGATTGGCGTGCTGCGCGCGGGCACGGACCGGGTGCTGTGGACCCGCCAGCCCATTGGCCAGGCGAGCCTGGGCCTGGGCCCGGAGGCGGACAAGCTCGCCACCAACTCCACCGTCATCTGCGGCGGCAAGGCGGGCGAGGCCTACGTGGGCTACATGACGAACGACGTCATCACCCAGGGCCAGCGCATCCCCGGACGCGGCGAGCCGGACTTCACGGAGCTGCACTACTTCGAGTTCCAGAAGGGCGATTTGGACGTGGTGGGGGTGAACGGCGAGGGCACCGACGTGGTGCTGCGCGAGCACCTCTACCGCTCCGCGGGCAGCAGCCGCCCCAGCCGCAACGAGCCGCTGGGCATCCGCAACAGCAACGACTACCACTACGACGAGGACCGCTCCGTCTACTCGTGCGCTCGGGTCATGCGCGGCGCGTACGAGGGTGAGGTCTACATCGGCACGAACCACGGCGTGACGCGCATCCGGGGCTACGAGTACAGCAGCCACCGTCACCCGACGTACATGTTCGTGACGACGGACCCGAACACGGGGGCGACGAAGCGCTCGCAGCGCGCGGGCTACACCTTCGGGCTGGGGCTCTCCCAGGAGGGCCACGTGCTCATCGCCAACGACTTCAAGATTGGCATCATCCCGCCCAACGCGGCGCTGGAGTGGTGGGACTCCGAGGAGCGCAAGCCGGACATGCCCGCCTCGGTGGAGCCCGCCGTCTACTCGCTCAACACCTTCGTGGACCCCGTCAGCCCGGGCCCCGAGGACAACCGCGACGTGGAGGCGCCCCACAACTTCTGGCGCGGCTTCCAGCAGACCAAGGACGGCCTCTACTACGTGGCCAGCCTCCGCCAGGGCCTGTGGCAGTTCACCGGGACGCCCCAGCGCGGCAACCCGAAGAAGCTCAGCGACACGAACTACGTCCGCATCGAAGGCGCCAACACCAACGACTACACCTCGCTCGCGGCCACCGACGACGGCTCGCTCTTCGTCGGCACGGCGTACAGCGGCCTGTGGCGCCTGACGCCGGACAAGCAGATGGAGAAGGTGACGGGCGTCAGCGGCGGCGAGGTGCAGCAGCTCGTCTATGACCCTCGCGTGACGCCTTCCGCGCTGTATGTCCTGATTGACGGGCGGCTGTTCGTGCTGCGCGGGTACTGACCCACCCGAGCCGCTCGCGCTTCGAACCGATTCGACGGGCGCCTCGCCTCCGGACTTCCGGAAGGGGGGCGCCCGTTCCTCGTGAATCGCTACTTCGCGCGGCCGCCCACCACCACCGTCGGAGCGACGGCGGGCGCCGTGCGAGGCTGGGTGGGCAGGCGGAGGATGAACGTGGAGCCCTGGCCCTGGGCGGAGCGCACGGTGATGCTGCCGCCCATGGCCTCGACGATTTGCCGGGTGATGTAGAGGCCCAGGCCCAGGCCGCCGTAGTGACGCTCGGAGACGGCGCGCTCGAACTTGCCGAACAGGCGCGCCATGCCGTCCTCGGAGATGCCGATGCCGTGGTCCTTCACGGCCAGCACCGCCATGGTGCCCTCGCCCACCAGCGAGATTTCCACCGGCCGCCCCGCGCCGTACTTGGCCGCGTTGGACAGGAGGTTCACCAGCACCTGCTCCACGCGCAGCGGGTCCCACTGGCCCGGCAGCGTCCCCGACACGTGCACGGACAGCTCGCAGCCGGCGCGAGCGAACTCCTCGGAGAACGCGTCCACCATCTGCCGGACGACCTGGACCAGGTCCAGCTCGCGCGGCTCCAGGCTCAGCTTGCCCGCCGCCACCCGGGACACGTCCAGGAGCGTGTTCACCAGGCTGCCCAGCCGCGACAGTTGCCGCTCCAGCACCTGACCGCGCGGCGCCAGCTCCCGGCCCAGCTCGGGCTGCGCGCTCGTCACCTGTCGCAACAGGAGCTGCAGGTGCAGGCGCATGCTGGTGAGCGGCGTGCGCAGCTCATGGGCGGCGACGCTGAGGAACTCGTCGCGGGCGCGCACGGCCTCCTGCGTCTCGCGCAGGGACTGCTCGCGCACCGCGCGCTCCCGGGCCGCTCCCGCGTCGCGCTGGGCCTCCACGCGGCGGCGCTCCGTGAGGTCCTCCACGTAGATGCACGCGGCGATGACCTCGCCGTCGCGGAGCACCGGGTGATAGCTGGCGCGGAAGACGCGCGTGCGCTCCACGCCGACGCCGGGCTCGCGGTGGATGATGTCCACGCCGTCCAGGGGCTCGCCCGTCTCCAGCACGCGGCGCACCCGGCGGGAGGTGTCGCCCAGGGACGAGTGGGGGTTCATCACCTCGTCCATGTGCCGTCCGAGGTGGGCCTCGCGCGGCCGGCCGTTGAGGGAGGCCAGGGCCTCGCTCACCTCGACGAAGCGCAGCTCGCGGTCCACCACCGCCATGCCCAGGGGCATGGTGCCCATCAGCTCGGAGAGGGCGACGGGGCGCGAGCCGACAGGCAAGGCCTCCTGCCCTCCACGGCCCGTCTCACCGGCTGGCGTCAACACATCCGGGCCCATGTCGGGGGCCGTCCCAAGCCGGGGGCTCATCGTCTCCGCGTGTGTACCAACCTCGTCGGACGCCGTCACCGCATGCCCCCCGGCAGTGTGTCCAATGGTGGAAGGAAGCCCGGAGGCTCCCCTGGAATCTTCCCGGAATCATGACGGTTTTCCCCTCACCCCGCTCGCTGGCCGCAAGGAGGGCAGGCGTGCGCGGGACACCTGCTTCAACCCACCTCCCCCGGCTCCGTACAATCGGGCGCTCACCGCCTCCGGCCGGAAAAGGAACCGCATCGCATGCGCTTGAGACGTCTGGCCCGCCGTCGCCCCTCGTCGTCCTCGTCCGGTGGACCACATCTGGAGTCCCATCAGGGAGGCCGCAACGAGTTGGTGGCCTGGAGTGGCGTGGATCCGCTTCGTCCGGAGCGACGGCTGCGCTGGAGGGACCACTTCACCCTCACGGAGAACGTGCTGCACCTGCCGCACCTGCCGGCGTGTCATGACGGCCTGCGCGTGGCGCAGCTCTCCGACGTGCACGTGGGGCAGGCGACGTCCGAGGTGCGCATCCGCCGCGCGGTGGAGGCCGTCAACTCGGAGTCCCCCGACCTCGTGTTCCTCACGGGCGACTACGTCACCCACAGCCCCAAGCCGCTGCCGCGCGTGCGCGACGTGCTCTCCGGGCTGAAGGGCCGCGTCTTCGTGGTGCTGGGCAACCATGACCACTGGGTGGACGCGCCCTACCTGCGCCAGTCCTTCGAGCACCTGGGCTACACCGTGCTCCAGAACGAGCACCGCGTCGTCCACGTGCGCGGCGGCCCGGTGACGGTGCTGGGCGTGGATGACGGGCGCACCGGGCGCGACGACGTGGAGGCGACCTTCCGAGGTGCACCCGAATCCGGCACGCGGCTGGTGCTGGCCCACACGCCGCCCACGGTGGACAAGCTGCCCGCGCAGGGAAACCTGGTGCAGTTCTCCGGGCACACGCACGGCGGGCAGTTCATCGTCCAGGGCCTCACCGAGCGGCTGTTCCGTCGCGCGGGCCAGCCGTACATCCGCGGGCACTACCAGGTGAACGGCAACCAGCTCTACGTGAATCGCGGGCTGGGCTTCGGCTTCGGCGGCCCGTACCTGCGCCGGGGCAGCGAGCCGGAGGTCGCCTTCTTCACCCTGCGCGCCGCGACGGCCGTCGCGGCGGCGGGCTGAACCTCCAAGCTCGCGAGTTCTCGGGCTCGCGAGCTTCGGGGCCCTCAGGGCCTCAGCGGCGTGCCGAGTCGTCCCCCGCCGAGGAGGCCCTCCTTGCGTCCCCCGCGACGCAGGCTGAAGGGGCCGGAGCCGAAGTAGACGATGAAGAGCGCGCCTCCGGCCATGGAGAGGTTCTTCATGAAGTGGATGAGCTGATCCTGCGCCTGCACCGGGTCGGCGATGAGCCAGAAGCGATGGACCATGAAGGCCGCGGACAGCAGGAAGATGGCGATGGCCGCGGCCCCCAGGCGGGCGAGCACGCCGAGCAGCACGGACAGCCCCCCGAGCACCAGCGCCGCGCCCGACAACAACACCGCCCAGCGCGGCTCGGGGATGCCGGAGCTCTGCGCGTACGCCGTGAGGGCGTCGAGCTGGATGAAGTGATTCAGGCCGCTGGTGATGAAGATGGCGGAAAAGAGCAGCCGACCAAGCGGCGCGAGCACTCCCATGTAAGGCCTCCTGTTTCCCACCAACGCCGGGGCGTGGAAGTCATTCTCAACCTGCCCATGACTTCCCGCGAGGCAGCCGGGGCTCGCCTCCCCGCTCGCCTTCCAGGGGGCGTCGCGGGCCGTGGGTCGCCTCGACGGACTGCGACAACACGCCACACGCGGCGGGGGCGGACGGGGGCGTATCGTCTTCGCCGTCGTGAAAGCCTCCCTCGCCCTCCTTCTCTTCTGCGGCGCCGTGCTGGCGCCCGTCTCCCCCGCCTGGGCCTGCGCCACGTGTGCGTGTGGGGACCCGACGCTCACCTCGATGGGCACCGAGCAGCCGTTCTCCGGACGACTGCGCCTGTCCACCACCCTGCGGGCCTGGGGGCACACGGTGGGGCAGGAGCGCGTGGACGCGCTGCGGCTGCGCGAGGCCCGCATGGACGTGGCGGTGGCGTACGCGCCGCTGCCCTGGCTGTTCCTGTCGGCCACGTTGCCCCTGCAGGCGCGCGAGGTGCGCTCGGTGAGCCTGGCCCGCGAGCGCGGGTGGGGCGTGGGCGACGTGGAGGTGAGCGCGAAGGCGTTCCTGTACCAGGACCGCGAGTTCTCCGCGGATCATCTCTTCAGCGTGCTCGCGGGGGTGAAGCTGCCCACCGCGCCCCGGCTGCGCGCGGAGGACGGCACGCTGTTGGATTTGGACACACAGCTCGGAAGCGGCTCGGTGGACCCGCTGGCGGGCGTGGCGTACCAGCACTTCCGGGGGGACTGGTCCTTCCTGGTCAGCGCCACGGGCTTCCTGCCCCTGCGCGGCATGCTGGGCTTCAAGGCGGGCCCGTCGGTGCGCACCACGCTGGCCGCGCAGTATCAGCCCGCGCCCAAGTGGGCGGTGCGGCTGGGGCTGGACGGACGGATGGAGGCGGCGGCGGACATCGACGGCGAGAAGGAGGAGAACGGAGGGGGCGTCATCGGCTACGCGTCGCCCGACGTCCTCTTCAGCCCCAGCACGGACATCGTGGTGGCCGCGGGCGTGCGCGTCCCCTTCTTCAACCGGCTCCACGGACGCGTGGCGCCCACTCCCATCGCGATGATGTCCGTCGCATATGACCTCTGAGCCATGCCTGTGTCCGTGAAGTCCCTTGCCCTGCCCGCCTTGTTGCTGTGTCTCGCCGGCTGTGGTGGCGGTGAGCGAATCGAGGGGATGGAGCTGACCTTGGGGATTACCACCGCTCGGGCGCGCGGGGTTCCGGAGGCGGCGGGGGCGCGCACGCTCGTCACGGACGAAGGGGCGCGGGCCACGCTGTCCGGGGCGCTCGTCACGCTGGGCAAGGTGGAGCTGATTCCGTGCGAGGCGACGGGCTGGCGGAGGCTGTGGAACGAGCTGTCCCCGGTGGGGACGGCGTGGGCGCACTCGGTGTCGAACGCGCTGCGGATGGGCACGCCGCACGTCGTCGCGCTGGGGGACACGGATGGAGCGGTGCTGCCGCTGGGGGTGATGCGTCCACCGCCGGGGCGCTACTGCCGGGCGCGGCTCACCTTCGAGCCGGCGGACGCGGACGCGGAGGGACTGTCCTCGGCGTCGCAGGGCGCGGTGCCGGTGGACATGTTGGGGCTGAGCCTGCATGTCCGGGGCACGCTGGCGGAGGGCGAGCGCGGGTTCGAGGTGGAGACGCGGGGCACCTCGTCGGTGGACGTGCTGCTGGAGGGGCTTGAGTTGACGGAAGACGCGCCGAAGGCGGCGCGGGTCTTCACACTGGCGTGGGATTCGTGGCTGGATGGCGTGGGTCCGGGCGAGTCGCCTCGCAACGTGGACCTGCTGGGCAATGTGGCCCGCTCCGCCTCGCTGCAGTCCGCTGTCGTGCCATGACGCCTCCCGTCCCCACCGAACCCGCTTCGCGCGCCCGCATCAACCTCGAGTGGCTGCTGAAGCTGCGGTGGGGACTGTTGCTGGGCCAGGCGATGGTCATCGCGATGGCGGCGTATGGGTTGGAGCTGGCGTTGCCGGTGCCGGTGCTGTTGGGGCTGCTGGCGCTGGAGGGCATCACCAACCTCGCGGTGCGAGCGTGGCTGGGCCGGGCGCGGGTGACCGAGGGCACCATCGGCAAGCTGATGCTGTGGGACACGCTGGTGCTCACGGGGCTTTTGGCGCTGAGTGGTGGCACGCACAACCCCTTCACCACGCTGTACCTGGTGAACGTGGCGCTGGGCACGGTGCTGTTGCCCTCGCGGTGGATGTGGAGCCTGTTGGGCTTCACGCTGACGGCGTTCGGTTCGCTGTTCCTGCTGCAGGACGTGGTGTTGGTGCCGGGGCTGTCGCGGCCGGACCACGCGGCGCTGATGCGGCTGCACATCAATGGAATGTGGGTGGCGTTCGCGGTGGCAGCGGGCTTCATCGTGTACTTCGTGCAGCGGGTGACGCGGGCGCTGGAGGAGCGCGAGCAGGAGCTGGCGCAGGCGCGAGCGCAGCATGCGCGGCGGGAGAAGGTGGCCTCGCTGGCGACGCTGGCGGCGGGCGCGGCGCATGAGTTGTCCACGCCGCTGTCGACCATCGCGGTGGTGTCGAAGGAAGTGGAGCGGGCGCTGACGGCGGCGGGGACTTCCGAGGCGGTGCGTGAGGACTTGCGCCTCATCCGTCAGCAGGTGGACCGCTGTCGCGACGTGCTGGTGCAGATGTCGGCGGACGCGGGGCAGACGACGGGAGAGGCCTTCCATCCGATGCCGCTGGGACGGTTGGTGGAGGACTCGCTGTCGGAGCTGTCGGGCGTGGAGCGGGTGCGGGTGGAGCTGCCCGAGGAGTTGAGCGCGTGGCGGGTGCAGGGGCCGCCGCGAGCGCTGGCGCGGGTGGTGCGAGGGTTGGTGAAGAACGCGCTCCAGGCGTCGCCGCCGTCCAGGTCGGTGGAGTTGCGGGTGGTGGCGGGGAGAGGAGGCGCGCGGCTGGAGGTGCGCGATGGGGGCGCGGGGATGCCGGCGGAAATCCTGGCGCGGGCGGGCGAGCCCTTCTTCACCACGAAGGCGCCGGGTGAGGGCATGGGGTTGGGATTGTTTCTGGCGCGCACGTTGGCGGAGCAGCTCGGCGGTTCGTTGGAGCTGCGGTCCACGCCGGGACAGGGGACGGTGGCGAGTCTGGCATTGCCTGTCGGAGCGCCGGCCGCCACGGAGGTGGCGTCGTGAGCGCGGTGGGCGGTGATGGGCATCACCCGAGCTTGTTGCTCGTGGATGACGACGCGACGCTGCGGGAGCGGCTGGCGCGGGCGTTTCGTGAGCGCGGGTGGGAAGTCACCACGGCGGGCGACTACGACGAGGCGCTGGCGGCGGCGCGGCGGGAGTCACCGGAGTACGCGGTGGTGGACCTGCGCATGCCGGGGCGCAGTGGATTGGAAGTGGTGAAGGATTTGCTGGCGGTGGACTCGTCCACGAAGGCGATTGTGCTCACGGGGTATGGGAGCATCGCGACGACGGTGGATGCGATTCGACTGGGAGCGGTGAACTACCTGCCCAAGCCGGCGGACGTGGACGACATCCTCGCGGCCTTCGAGCGAGCTTCGGGCGAGCCGTCGCTGGCGGCGCCGGAGACATTCGAAGCGCCCTCGCTGGCGAGAGCGGAGTGGGAGCACATCCACCGAGTGCTCGCGGACTGCGCGGGGAACATCTCCGAGGCCTCGCGCAAGCTCGGCATCCACCGCCGCTCACTTCAGCGCAAGCTCCAGAAGTACCCGCCGGCGCGGTAGCAGGGCACCTACTTCGGGTCCGCCTTCAACTCTTCAGGGAGAGGCGCGACCATGAACAGTCGCCGTCCTTGCGCTTCAACGACCATGAAGCCCTTGCCAGCAATCTTCACACGCTCGGAGTCCCGGGCTACGCCACTGGAGAGCCACTGGTCCGCTGCTTCTCGCGTCGCGAACTCGTGGGAGACTTCGACGGTGAAGGCTGTGTCGGAGAATCGCGCGTAGTACGCGGCGAAGTCGGCCTCCTGCCCACGGTCGCGGATGTAGAGCAGCGCGGCCTGGGCAAGTTCGAGCGCCGACCGTTCCTTCGAGCCCTCCGACTGGCCGTCGATGAAGGGGTTCAGCGCGAGGAGCATGTCGTCCAAATCGAGACCGGGCGTCTTTGCCATGGCGTCACCTGATAACCGTCATCCGCTCACAGTGGGGCAAGAACCAGCGCACCACCAGCCGCGATGGCAACGACGTAGGGAGCGGCAATCACGCCTGCGACGATGACGATGGTTCCAATCGCCACCTCACCCTTGTGGGCCCTGATCCATACGAGCGCGGCATCCATGGTGGGGAAGTGCAGCTCCTTCTTCTGCGAATCCTGTTTCTCCCGTTCCGCTTGCGCCTCGATGCACCGGGTGAATTCTTCGCGGCACGTCTTGGTGCAGTGCTCATGGTGCATGCCAGAGCCCATCTTGATGCTTGAAACGCTGGGCTTTCGATTCCAGCAGGACGTGAAGCACTGTTTTTGAAGTTCGTTGCAGTAGGCCTCCGCTCCAGATCCGCCGGTTCCGCTCCCGATGTCAGACCCGACTCCGCTCGCGTCCTCGGCAATGACGTAAGTTTTTCGCTCGGGCTGCTGCGAATGGGCACATCCGAAGCTGACCACTGCCATGGCCGCAAGCAGTGCCACCCATCTTGTTGGCTGCCCATGGAGCATTGCCCACTTCGAAAGGCCATATCATGCCTGCTCTCTATACAAGTCGCCATCGCCAATGCTCGGAATCCTTCGCCATTCCACCCGCCGTCCGTCGCGTGCATGAGTCCACCTAAATCACAAGCGGAATGGACCGGCTTCTCTAGAAAGCGGTGCTCAACTCCGGGGCATCCCCAGAAGAGCAGAACTCTCATTGGCTTCCGGGTGAGCTGGCGCGATAGCGGGTGGGGCTGACACCGAGGCGGTGGGTGTCGATTCGGGAGGTGATATCTCGGGATGAGGAGACGGAAGAGAGGTGGGTGGGGCAACTGGCGCGGGTGAAGCATCCTTGCTGTCCGGAGTGGCCTTGGATGGAGGCACTCCCTTCTCCGGGGGCAATGAATCGGCAGGGACATCGCCAGTCGGAGTCGGGGCTTTATCGACCACAACGCCCTGGTTGGTCACCGCATAGACTTCCCACCAATCGAGGACACGTCCACTCGGACCGCCGCAGCGGTGAAAACCCTGGTCCACCACCACGAAGTACAGGCCTGGCGTCGGACCCGCGAAGACGGAAACATCCAGGCCCTGCTCTGGACTCGCGCATCCCGCGAACAGGTTGGGAAACAGATGGGTTCTCACCACCTCACGAATGGCCCCTGCGGCCGCGAGCGCGGCACCCGCGTTCATGCGCTCGACAACGGTTCTGGACGAGCCTTCGTCCGGCCATGGCACTTCACCCTTCCAGGGCGCGGCTGGAGTGGCGCATCCCTGCAGCAGGAGGAACAGTCCAAGAGGCGTCAAGGCATCTACGAAAGCCATCGGCGCAGTATAGCGGCACAACCACGGACGCCTCGTGAATGTGGGAGCAGCCCCGTAGCGCCAGTGCACGCTTTGGCGCGTCAGAGGCTGTCGAGGAACGCGAGCAGCGCCAGGCGGTCTTCTCGCGGCAGCGCCACCACTGCGTCCCGCGCCCTCTGCGCTTCCCCGCCATGCCACAGCACCGCCTCCAGCACCGAGCCGGCCCGCCCATCGTGCAGCAGGTTGACGGCGCCAGAGACCTGCGCCGTGAAGCCCAGGCCCCACAGCGGAGCCGTGCGCCATTCACTCGCCTCGGGCAGGCCTGAGTCGTCCGCCAGCCCCGCGCCCATGTCATGAAGCAACAGGTCGGTGTACGGGTGCACCGTCTGCGCGCGGAGCTCCTCGAACGGGTGCCGCCCCCCCGTCGTCAGCTCGCGCAGGTGACAGGCACCACACCCCACTGCGGCGAACACCTCCGCGCCGCGACGGACCTGCTCCGGCGCAGTCACACGCTGGGGCACGACTCCGAGCAGCCGCAGATAGGTGACGAGACGAGACCGTTCTTCGCCACCGAACGCACTCGCCGTCCCTCCCACTCCGAGGTGGGCCGCGAGTTCGGCGTCGACCTGCGCGGAGACCGAGGGGTGCTCGGCCTTCCAGCCAAAGCGACCAAGCCGTGGTTCTTCACCCGGCGAGCCCCTGCTCAGCCCAGGGCGACCCGAGATGCCGTCCCCATCGCAGTCCAGCTCATCGGCGGCCGCCAGAAGGGTCGCTTCGTCGACCGCCTCGAGCAGCCCCAGGCCAATCAGCGCCGGTGCCAGTCGCGCCGACGCACGCAACGGCCGGCCAGCGTCGAACACCGGCCGTTGCAACATCACCACTTCACCATCGCTGAGCGTCACAGATTGCGACTCGACGCGCGAAAGCCATACAGGGGCCTCCTGCGGCTGGAGTTGGTCGCCGAAGTCTGGCTCTCCAGTCAGCTTGAGCACCAGCGATTGCACCTGCTCACCCACCGGCGGCAACACACCGCGGCCATTGAAGGCATGACAGGCGACACAACTGCGGGCGTTGAACATCGGCCCCAGAACGCCCTGCAACGGGAGGGGCGGGTTGCCCGCCTCGACGTGAGCGCCCGTGTCGAGCTCCGTGTAGAAGAGCCGGCGGCCTTCCAGAAACCCCTGCGGGTGTGGCCACTGGATGTTGAGCGCCAACTGCGAGAACGCGTACTTCGGCGCGACCGGGGTGCCGTCAGCAAGCGCGACGAAGGGCACGGTGGTGCCCCCACCAAGACGGGCTTCGACAGAAGGCCCCAACATGCCCGCGGCGTCGAAGTTCTCTGGCGTGAGCCCGCCGAGGCCGACCTGGTAGCGGAAGGTATCTGAGAAATAGGCCGACCCGCCGACAATGGGGTTGGGGTCCATGGCATCGGCACCGGCAAGGTAGATGCCGAGCTCGAAGTCGAGGATGTCACCCACGACGAGCGGCCGGCCTACGCGGGGGTTGTCGGTCACCGTCTGCTCCAACTGCCGCGGCGACACCTGACGCATCCCTTGGTTGACGTGAAAGGTATAGCCCCCGTTCTGGTCTCCCTCGATGCCGTACATCTTCCAACTGCGGAAGTTGGTGCCAGGGCCGTACATCGAGACGTCAACGATGGGGTAGTAGGTGATTTTGATTTCGGAACGGCCGGCGGCGACAGCGTCTTCGACCACGAGCCGGTAGCTCCGGTTCTCGAACGAGCGCGTGGTGAAGAAACTGGAGCGATCCTCTCGCTCATGACGGCCGCGCACCCGCCCGGCGACCTCGGTGACGAGGACACCGTCCTCCCGACGGAGGACGATGGGGCCGGTCTCAGCGGGACCTTCGGTGAACAGCGGAGTCACCTGCGGGAGTGACGCCTGCCGACACAGCGCCGGGCCAGGACCGAGCACCACTCCAGCGCCACCCAGCGTGACCGACTCGCACCCCGCCAGCATCAGCGCCAGCACCAACATGTCGGGCGACCGTCCGCGCATCGGTTTCGCCAATCTACCACCCGCGTACGCCGACCGAGAACCAGAGCGCACCGAAGGCGCCGACGACGCGAACAGGCGACTCGCCCACCACGGTGCCATCCAGGCGCGGGACCCAGACGCCTCCATCGAGGCCCAGCCCGAGTCCAAGCCATCCCCACGGTCGCCACTCGCCGCTCACTCCTGCCTGGGGACCCCAGAGCACGCCGCGCGTGACTGCCCCCACGTGCCCTTCCGCCGGCAGGCCCTCGAGCTCCCCGAGTCCGCAACGCAGCCCGACGCCGCCCCGAACCATCCACCGCTCTCGCTCCGTCCGCACATCGAAGGTGACCCCGCCATCGACCAGCGTCGCCAACACCGAGCCCGAGGCCCGCTGTGCGCGCCCTCGCAGCGCCGCCACGTCGAAGCGCAGGCCCACCCAACTCCCAAGCCTCACGTCGGCCGCGAGGCCTCCCCCCAACAACGGCAACTCCCCCAAGCGGCCAACGCCGAACAGACCGAACTGCAACCGGCCCGGCTCGGCCATGGGAACAGGCGGGGCCTCGAGCGTGGACGGGACCTGGACGACAGGCGGGAGCTCGGGAGGAGGCAAGAGTTCTGATGGAGGCGGGAGCTCAAGTGGAGGCTCGACCGGCGGAAGGAGCGGCTCGGCGGGCGGCGAAGACCACAGCCGCGCGGCGGCTTCGGCCACCAACAACGCGACCGTCCGGGGAACGGCCAACGCGCTGACGTCGGAGATGTCGACCTCGAACTGCTCGGGCTTTCGGTCCAACACCTCGAGTGCCACCGTGTAGCGCGGCGCCGTGCAGTCGACGGTCACCCGCGTGTCACCTTGGCCGGACGCCGCGTCGACGGGCACCTTGAGTTCAATCGCCAGCAGCCGGCGCAGCTCCGGTTCGACGCCGGGCGGGCAGCCGGTGGCGCTCATCGCCACGCTGCCCGAGCCAGCCAGCGAGACGGCAGCCACCCACCACACCACTGCGACCATCACGCCAGGGCCACCTGCGCAGCGCCGGAGGACCCGGACGGAAGAAGGGACATCACGGTGCTTCGAGCCTCCCCCACTGTCTCACGGCGTCGACCCGCCGCGACCGCGGAAACTCTTCGATGAAGCGCTCGGCGGTGCCTCGGGCCGCGGCGACATCTCCCGCCTGGGCCTGGGCCTCGACAGCGCGAGCGAGTGCGTCGGGGGCGAGCGGGCCCTTCGGAGCCAGCGCGTGCGCCTCCAGAAACGCGTCAGCCGCCTCTCGCGGGTTGCCCAGGTCATCCAGTAGCACCCGACCGAGGGTGAAGGCGGCGAGCGACGCGCGCGGGTCACCGCGAAAGCGCGACAGCACCCGGCGAAGCGGGGCAAGCGAAGCCTCGGGGTGCCCGCTGAGACGGGCCACGTCGGCGGCGCGGAGCAGATCTCCAGGCTCGTCCTCGGGAGCACCCTCGCGCTGCAACGCCGACCAGGCCGTCTGGAAATCGCCCTGCTCGGCATGTGCGCGCCAGGTGGCCGGACGACGCACGTTCTTCCTGCCCGGGGGCCGCGGTGCAGGCGCCACGCTCGGCGCCTCGGACATCGCGGGCACACCTTCGTCCCCGCTCGCCTCGGCCGTCACCTCATCAGGCACAACGGGCGCGTCAACGGCTTCAGGGACGAGCGCCTCCACACGGAAGGTGCCCTGCTCGCCCGCAGCCAGCAGCGTCTCCCGGACTCCGGCGCGCACCCGGACGCGGCCCTCGGTGACGACCACGCTCACCTGCTGGTCTTCGCGGGTGACAGTAAACGCGGTGCCGACCACCTCGACCTCCACGGCGCCAGCCGACACCCGCACCAGCCGCCCGTGCTGAGGGGCGACCCTGAAGTGCATGGCGCCGCGCTCCAGCTCCAACCACAAGAGTCCCGGCTCCGAGCGGAGGGTGCGCACCGGCGCGCCGATGGGCATCACCACCCGCGCGTCTTCACCAATCACGACCTCGGGAACGCCGGGCCCGCGCGACATCGAAGGGACGAAGAGCGCGACCAGCACGAGCGCCGCGACGCCGAGCCCAGACAGCGCCACCCGCCGACGCACCTCCCGTTGGCGGTAGCGCCGGCGCACCTCCGCTTCGAACAGCGTCGCCTCGTGCGTCGAGTACTTCGGTTCGAGCGAGCGCGCCGCCTCAGCCCAACGCTGGTGCCGTTCAGTCACGGTGCGCCTCCTCCATCGCCGCGTCCACGGCGGCGATGCGTCGTTTGGCCGTCGAGACCGAGCAACCCAACAGCTCGGCGACGCGCTCCAACCGCTCACCCTCCAGATAGCGAAGGCTCCACGCCACCTGCTCGTCCGCCGACCTGCTGTCGAGCACCCGGTACACGTCATTCAACAGCGCCATGTGCTCGCCATTGGCGCGGGGCGTGGAGAGCAGCGTGGGGTGCCAACGCTCCCACAGGCCGAAAGCGCGCTGCAGCCGCCGCCTGCGCAGCCGCCTCAACGTCAGTCGCACCGCGGTCGACGCCAGGTAGGGCTTCACCCGCAGGGGGTTTTCGAGCCGCTTGAGGCCATCGATGGCACGCACGAAGGTGTCCTGCACAATGTCGTCGACCTCGTCGTCACGCCCCAACATGCGCTTCACCACCCCCGCGACATAGGGACGGTACGCCCGAACCACGGCGGTGAGGTCGGCCGGGTCAACCTCCACCTCGGCGGCGTCCTGGTGCAATGGAATGAGTCGCCCGGGTACGGACATGGCCCTCTAGAGACACTACCGCCCAAAACGGCTCACACCAGCCGACAGAGAGAAGACGAAAGGGAAGCCTGTGTCGAGGGCGGAGGCACGTGCTTCCTTCCCCTACACCAGGCGCCGCCTGCCTCCACTCCTTGAACGAGCGACTCCGTCTCGTCGCTTTTGTTGAGCCGAAATCCGCGGCCCGAGTCTCTACAGCAGCGTTGCAGAGGCCATCCCCCCGCTCGACTCCACAACCAGGAAGCCCGTCCCCCTCCGCGTCTCTGCAAGGAGCGACCATGCGTCTCGACTCAGCCTCCAAACGTGTGGGGGTCTGTCTTCTTCTCGGGCTCTCGGCATGCGAGGGCTCTTCCTTTCTCTCCCTGTCGGACTCGAACCGAGGTGAGGGCGAGACGATGCCGGCGCACCTGCTGACCGCGTCGGAATACAACGCGACGGTTCAGGACCTGCTCGGAGTCACATCGCGTCCGGCCGATTACTTCCCAGCGGCCTCATCGTCCGAGTTCGACGCGAACGTGGGCGTGCTCGCCTCCTTGTCGGAGGTTCAAAGTGAAGCGGTCTTCAACGCCGCTCGCGACGTGGTGGCCAAGGCCTTCGAGTCCCCCGAGCTGACCGCGCGTCTGGTTACCTGCACTCCCGCGAGCGACACGGACGCTGAATGTCCGAAGTCCCTCGTGACAACGCTGGGTCGCCGCGCGTTTCGCCGCTCCCTCGACGACGAAGAGGTGGCCGCGTACCTGGCGACCTACCAGAAGGCGAGGCAGTCGCTGGAGATGGGCCACGTGGACGCGGTCGCACACGTGCTCCGGGTGATGCTCAGCAGTCCGTCGTTCTTCCTGCGCATCGAACGTCCCGGACCTCGGAAGGACGCGCTCGAGTCCGCCGCGCTGGCGAGCCGCCTCTCCTATCTGCTCTGGGGCTCCATGCCCGACGATGCGCTGCTCGCCATCGCCGAGAGCGGCAAGCTCGACGATGACGCGGAGCTCATCGCCATGACGGACAAGATGCTCGAGGACCCTCGAGGTCAGCGCTTCGTCTCCCAATTCCTCGGCCAGTGGCTCGGCACCGTGCGCCTGTCGAGCCACAACGTGGACACCAACCGCTTCCCTCAATGGACGCCGGAGGTGGCGAAGGGCGTCGAAGCGCAGGCCAACGACTTCTTGTCCGGCTTCGTGACCGGGACCACACCCTGGAAAGAGGTGTTCCTGGCCCCGCACCCGGCGAACACGGCCATCCAGCCGCTGCTCGCCGCCGACCCGACGACCTTTCAGCGTCGCGGCTTCCTGACGCTGCCGGCCTACCTGGCGCTCAGCTCACACAGCGACCGCACCTCGCCCACCGCTCGCGCCAAGGGCGTCATCACGTCGCTCTTCTGCACCGACATGACGCCTCCGCCAGGAGTCGTCACGGAGCTTCCACCGGAGGAGGGCCAGTCGCCCAGGACCGTCCGTGAGCGACTGGAGGCGCACCGGCGCAATCCGTCCTGCGCGGGCTGCCACAACATGCTCGACCCGCTCGGACTCAGCCTGGAGAACTTCGACCCGGTGGGCCGCTACCGCACCCTGGACGAGGGGCACCCCATCGACTCGAGCGGCGTCTACGAGGGCATCCCCATCGCCAACGTGTCGGAGCTGCTGCCGCTGCTCGCGGAGGATTCGCGGCTCGGCGATTGCGCGCCGAGGAAGCTGTACAGCTTCGCCATGCGCCGCAGCCTGGTGCCGGAAGACGAGCCGCGAGTCGCCAGGCTGTCAGCCACCTGGAAGGCGGGAACGCTCCGCGAGCTCCTTCACCACGTCGTGGTTTCGCCCGCCTTCCGTGGGCACGCAGAGGAGGCTCCATGAAGACTTCAATGTCGCGCCGGACCGTGCTGCGCGGAGCAGGTGTCGCGCTGTTCCTTCCCTGGTTGGAGGCACTCGCGCCTCGCGTCGCCCGCGCCGCGGCCGGGAGCATGCCTCGCCGGTTGTTGGTCTGCGCCTTCCCCAACGGCGCTCCGCACGACTGGTGGAGCACGGCTCCCGCCTTCGGAAAGTCCGTCTCCGGTGACGCGTTCCAGTTGCCCAACGTGCTCACGCCCTTCCAGCCCCTCAAGCACAAGCTGATGATGGTGAGCCGGCTGGGCAACTACACGTGGAGCCACAACGGCGAGTCACCGTCCCCGAGCGTCGAGCCGTCACACGCGCGCTGCATGTCGGCCGTCACCACCTGCATCGACGCCGATGAAGTCGCTCGCAAGGCGAAGCTCCCGCTCGACTCCGCGGTGCGAAGCACCACCTCGGTGGACCAGCTCATCGCGCAGACCCTCCAGGGACAGACGGGCCTCAACTCGATGCAGACCGGCCTGGGCGTCAAGCCAGGCTTCTTCGACTACCGCAGCTACGCCTACAACCAGGTGCTGTCGTGGAAGTCGCCGACCGAGCCGCTCAAGCGCAACGTCAATCCCCGCGTCATCTTCGACGCGCTGGTCGGAAGCGGCAACGCGCAGACTCCGACCGAACTCGCCAGGCTCAAGGCACGCGAGAAGAGCGTGCTGGACGCGGTCCGCGAGGACATGAACCGCATCAAGAAGCGCGTGAGCAGCCGGGACCAGCAGGTGCTGGACCAGTACCTGACGACCGTGCGGAGCCTGGAGCTCGCCGCCGATGAAGTCTCCTCCACCTGCCGCGCGCTCGCCGCGCCTGGTGCGGTGCCCGAGCCGCCCGGCCCGCAGCAGGGACTGTCCCAGGGACAGGACGGGTACGACCACGAGCTCCACGCCGATGTGATGAACGACCTCATCACCCTCGCCTTCGAGTGTGACCGCACGCGCGTGGTGACCCACCTGCTCGACGACGCGCGCTCCGAGTTCGAATACCGCAACATCCCGGCCGCGGACCGTACGCGCGTGGGGCTCTCGTACAACGCGGGCTCCAGCCTCCACTACCACGGCAGCCAGCACGGAGAGGGCGAGCTCGCCGATACGGTGGAGAATGGTCAGTACAAAATCATCAAGCCGAGCAACCGCAGCTTCGCGGCCATCAACGCCTGGATGGGCCGCAAGGTGGCGGAGCTCGCGCTCAAGCTGGACGCCATCCCCGAAGGCGATGGCACCGTGCTCGACCACACCACGCTCGTGTTCCTCAGCGAGATGCGCACGCACGACCACGATGCGTTCGACCTGCCAATCCTCATCGTCGGCGGCAACGGCATCCTGAAGCAGAACACACACATCTCCTATGACTCGGTGGGCAATGACCGACAGCTCCGTGACCTGTGGTTCACGCTCATGCGGCGCGTCTTCGGCATGCCCGTGACCTCGTTCGGAGAAGACGTGCGAGGCGTGGCGAACGCGGAGCTCACGGAGATTCTCGCGTGAGCGCGCTCCTGGTGGTGCTGTCGCTGGGGCTTCTCCTGGGGACTCCGGGGGTCGCCTCCGCCGCTGGGTTCACCCTTCAGGGAGAGAGCCGGGTTTCATTCACCGGGAAGGGACCCGCCGGATTCAAGCTGGTGGGGGCTACCGAGAAGCTGTCGCTCGAGGACGACGGCCAGTCCCTCACCTTCACGGTGCCGCTGGACTCCCTCGATACGGGCATCGAGCTGCGCAATCGACACATGAAGGAGAAGTACCTGGAGACGGCCCGGTTCCCCCAGGCCGTCCTCGTGGTGAAGCGCGGCGAGCTGCTGGTGCCGGCCAAGGGTGAGACGAAGTCCGGTCAAGCCAAGGGCCTGCTCACCCTGCACGGCGAGACGCGAGAAGTCGTCGTGCAGTACCGAGCGGAGCGAGCGGCGACACAGACGACGAAGGTGACCTCGCAGGTGAAGGTGAACTTCAAGGACTTCGGCGTCGCCGTCCCGAGCTACATGGGCATCACCGTCAAACCAGACATCGACGTCGACGTCGCCTTCGAAATCACCCAGGCCTGAGAACATTCGCGCGCGTCGGCGGACAATGCCGTTCGTGAGCGCTGAGAGAAGGACCCAGACGTGTCTGTTCGAGTGCTCACCTGGACGCTTGCGTTGTGCCTGCTGGTCCATCCACGGGCGGCCCTGGCGTTCCCTTGGATGATCAAACACAACTATACGGGCTGCCAGTCCTGTCACGTCGACCCCAGCGGTGGCGGCGTGATGACGGATTACGGGCGCGCACAGCAGCAGACCCTCCTGGAGACCCAATGGGGGACGTCCGACCCGGAAGGTGAAGCGGACTCCAACACCTGGTTCCTCTACGGCGCGCTCGGGTCCTCGCGCCCGGAGTGGTTTCTGCCGGAGGTGTCGGTGCGCGCGGGGGGCCTCTTCACGCGCTCGGTGAACCTCGGCGCTACGAGCAACGAGGGACAGGTCCGCGACGTGCTGGTCCCCGTGGTGATGGCCGCCGATGTTCGCGCCGCGGTGGTGGTGGGGGCCTTCCGGGCCATGGCCTCGCTCGGTGTGGCACCCCGCCGCGCCTTCGCGGCCAGCCTGACTCCTGTCGGCGACATCGACGGACCGAAGCTCGTCAGCCGCGATTATTGGCTGGGAGCCGCCCTGCTGGAGGATGCGCTGTTCATCAGGGCCGGGCGTCTGACGCTCCCCTTTGGACTCCGCTCCGTCGAGCACACGCTCTGGGCCAGGGCGGTGACCCGGACGGACTTCAACGACACCCAGCAGCACGGCGTGGCGGTGGCCTGGTCGGCGGAGAACTTCCGCACCGAGGTGATGGCCATCGCCGGCAACTTCCAGGTGGGCCCGGACGGCTTTCGCGAGCGGGGAGGTTCCGGCTACCTCGAGTACGCCTTCGCACCGAACCTGACCGCGGGTGTGTCCAGCCTGGTCACCTTCGCCCGCTTCGACCGCCTGAACCTGGAGGCGAACACGTTGCGCCAGGCGCATGGACTGTTTGCCCGCTATGCGCCGTCCCCCGACCTCGCATTGGTCGCCGAGCTGGACGCGCTGGTGCGCGGCAGCCAGCAGGGAGGGACCCAGATGGGCGTGGTGGGGTACGCCCAGGCGGACCTGGAGGTCGTCCGTGGCCTGCACCTGCTGGGCACCGTCGAGGTCCTTCGAGAGGACCAGCGCGGAGCGACGGGGATGCAACTCGGGGGCTGGCTGGGATTGAGCTGGTTCGCCGCGCGAGGCCTTGAGGTCCGGCTCGACGGGTTCGCCCGGCAGACGCCTGTCGAGGGGCAGCCCTCCATCTCCAACCTGGGCAGCGTCCTCCTGCTGCACTTCTACCTGTGAGCCCCATCGTGCCAAGCGCCCTCTGCCCTTCCCGTTTCGCCCAACCGATGGTGCTGGTCGCGGTCCTCCTTGGCACCACCGCGGGGGCCACCAGCAATTTCCCCTCGGCGATTCGGACGGCGACGGCGATGGAGAACACGCCGCCCTGCATCCTTTGCCACGCCACCGCCATTGGCGGGCGAGGGACCGCCACCCAACCCTTCGCGGAGACGCTGCGGCAGCACGGACTGACGGGAGCGTTCGACACGGAGTCTCTTCAGGCGGCGCTCAACGGAGTCAAAGAGGACCGGGCGGATACGGATGGCGACGGCACAGGTGATTGGGACGAGCTGGCGGCGGGCCGCAATCCCAACGTGGCCTCTTCGAATGGAAGCTCCGACCTCTTCTTCGGGTCGACCACGGATGGAGGCACGCCGGGCGTCGTTCCCTTGGATGCGCCCCCCATCCAGTATGGCTTTGGATGCACGGCCGCTTCGGCGCCTTCCGCGTTCGCTCTGCTCGGCGCTCCGGTGTTGCTCCTCCGGGGTCGTCGGCGCCGCCGGCGCCTCGAAGTGACGAGCCTGCTCCTGGCGCTGCTGTGCGCATGCTCGCAAGGCTCCGGTTCACGGTCGCCGGATGGCGGTCCCTCGACCGAGAACCCCGGTCCCACGCCAGGTCCCGTCGATGGCGGCCTGGGAGCGGATCTGGACCCTTCGGAGCTGGACCCGGCCTCACACGGCGGGACGCTCACCTTCGAGTCCATCGGCGCGCCGGGTTGGTATCCGAGTCGGAGGGACCCCGCGACGGGGCCCTGTGATGCCTATCAGGGCACGGGGTGCTGTCTCAGCAAGCACACCATCGAAGGCAATGAGCTGACCCCCTGGGACGAGGACCTCATCGTGACGCTGCGAGGCCCGATGAAGGTCAAGCAGTTCGCCGTGTATCAACCGGAGGGCGATTCGAAGGGGCCCTGGAACCTGGTGTCATCTTGGGACGCACGGAGCCCGAAGAGCCCGGAGGGCCTCCACTTCGAGGGGAACAACACCGAAGCGAAGGGCTTCGACGGCGTCATCGGGACCGAGTGTCTGGTCGACGTCTCGACGAGCGAGGACTTCACGTGCGGTCCTGGAAGCGCGCCGTACTGCCCACCGCAAGGGAGCGGAAAGAAGAAGACCTGGGGTTGGTCGGGCTCGAAGCTCTTCGTGATGCTCGCCACCATGCCCCACGCGGGCTCGCTGGGGCAGGCGTGCTCACAGGGCTCGAACGGAAACTGGTTCGATGCTCCGTGGGTGGGCCTCAGTCATGGAGAGCTCGTGCGCGCGGGCGCCTTCGGCGGTTGCCACTGCTACGCCAAGGAGCCTGACAAGTGGTACCTGGGCGACGGCTGCGGTCAATTCAATGTCTTCGAGGTCGTGAACGACAACAACGACTTCCGGAACCTCGACGTCTTCAGCACCAACATGTTTGGCTATGCGGGCTATGTCGGCGAGGGCCCCTGTGGCTCGAAGTGCAACGTCAGCACCCTGGGCGGGGAAGCCGACCTCATCGACAAGGCGACGAGCGCCGAAGCAGCGCGGGGCGCGGTCGCCAGCCCCACCCGTGGGCCCGGTGCGGCCCTGCGCCGCCCGGTGTCTGGCTATCGCTACTTCTTGATTCTCCTCGACGTTCCAAGCCGGACCGTCCAGTTGGCGCTCATCCATCCGCTCAATGTTCCCGCCTCGGTCGGCGCGCTGCTCCCCGGATTGCCGGCCCGGATGGAGGCGTCGACGGTCGAAGCAGTCCGGACCATGCGGCTGCCCAGGTGATGGGCGAGCGCGGTACACCCTTGAAGTCGACGTGACAGAGGTATGGGACAAGTGACTCTTCGCGGCCAGTGGTTGAATTCAGTGATGTTGCTGTGCGTGCTCCTGACGTCCTTCTGGGCGCGTGCGGAGCAGCGGGTCGCGGTGCTCGAGCTCACCGGGGACCGTCGGGACGCGGTTCGCAAACAGCTCGAACGCTCGTTGCAGGCCAAGGGCTCCGACGTCATCAAGGGCAAGCTGTATGCAACCCGCGCGCGACGGTTGGGTTTCCGGGGACGCGAGGCCCACACGGATGCGGCCATCGTCGCGCTCTCAAGGGAGCTCGGGCTCGCGGCGACCGTCCGGGGCGCCGTGTCGGGGCGTGCGCTCACCGTGGAAGTGGTGAGCGCGTCGGGGAGCATGCTCGGAACCGAATCGTATCCGCTCAAGAAGGGAAGGCTCTCGAAGAAGGACGCCTTCCGGGCCGCGGACGCCATCCTGACGACGTTGCACGAAGCCGCGACGGAGGTCGTCCCCCAGGAGTCCGTTGAGCCCGCGGAGCCGGTCGCTTCGATGTCACAGGACGCTGCTCCTCTGCCCCCGGCCAAGGCGGATGCACGAGCTTCGAGTGGCGTCCCTTCCCCCAAACCCACGGCCACGGCGGATGCACGAGCTTCGAGTGGCGTCCCTTCCCCCAGGCCCACGGCCACGGCGGACGCACGGGTTTCGAGTGGCGCCCCTCCCCCCAAGCCCACGGCCAAGGTCGCGGCGGCGCCAGTGGAGGACGTGGCACTCGTGAAGGCTCCCTCGCCAGTGGTGGGGCCGCGATGGGTCTCCGTGAGGCTCGGTGGCGCCACCACCTTCCGGTCCTATTGCGCGGGCCCGGGCATCCGGTCGTGCGGACAACTGGAGTCGCAGCCGGAGGCGGAGAGGCCGGAGCGCTCCCTGTTGTTCGGAACGCCCAGTCCGTACTCGGGCTTCAGCGCCGGGCTCGACGCGTTTCCGCTGGCGCTCCTGGGAGACACGGCGCTGAAGGGCCTGGGCGTCACCGCCGAGCTGTCGCGTCGCTGGACCCAGGTCAGTATCCAGGGAGGCGGACCTGGGGGAACCGCGAGCGCCGTGGACACGTATGGGTCGCTCTTCGGCACCTATCGTTTGTATTTCCCGCTGTCGTTCACGGCCACGCCCCTCCCCGCGTTCGTGGGGCTTCGCGCAGGCGGAATCTCCCACGCATTCGAGGTGGCCGAGGAATACCAGGCGCTGTTTCCCAAGACGGGCCGCACCCATGCGGCGGTGGGGCTGGATGTGTCGGTGACCCTGGCCCGTCTGGCTCGGCTCGAGGCGGGCTTCCTGTACTTCATCCGGCCTCAGCCGGGCCGCGAGCAGAAGGACCGCTATGGTCCCGAGGTGTCGAGCAGCGGCTTCGGGCTCGAGGCGGGAGTCGGCGGCGAGCTCGTCGGGCCGCTCGAGTACAGCGTTCGCTACCGCTTCCAGAAATACGCAGACACCTTCTCCGGAGCGGGAACGGAATGGACCGGGGGAGGCATCTCCCAGGAGCGCTATTCCGGCCTCAACTGGACGTTGGGCGCATCGTTTTGAAAGGCGTTCATGAAACTTCGTGGCCTTGTCTTGAGCCTGTTGATGATTGCAATCCAGTCCTGTTCAGGGGACTCCAGCGAGCCGAGCGACCTCAACGGGGATGGCGGGCCCCTGCGTGAAGATGGCGGGCCCTCGCGCGAGGATGGCGGGTCCCCGCGCACGGATGGAGGCAGTCCTGACGCGGGTTCTCCGGATGGAGGCCCCAGCGACTGGGGCGACGGTGAAGTCTCCGTGGACGGGCGAGCCATCAAGGTCGGTGGCAAGGCCATCCAGATGAAGGGCGTCTGCTGGAACCCTGTCGGAAAGGGGCGCGAACACCCACCCAGGGGGGACTATGCCGCCTTCGCCGACAAGGATATCGCGCTGATGAAGGCCGCGGGCATCAACGTGGTCCGCACCTACGACACCATCCGCGACACCGTGGTGCTGGACAAGCTGCACGCCGCGGGCATCCGCGTGGTCATGAGCGTGTACTCCTACGGCGGCGACCCCGCTGCTCGCGCCTCCCAGCACGTCGCGGCGCTCAAGGACCACCCCGCCATCCTCATGTGGTCCCTTGGCAACGAATGGAACTACAACGGCCTGTATACCAACGTGTCTTTCAATGACTCGATGGCGCGCCTGAACCAGATTGCCGCGGCCATCAAGGCGCTCGACTCCAAGCACCCCATCGCGACCGTCTATGGCGAGATGCCGTCCAGGGCCACCATCGCGGCCATGCCGGACATCGACGTCTGGGGCTTGAACATGTATCGCGGAATCACGTTCGGAGACGCCTTCACCCAGTGGAAGGACCTCAGCCCGAAGCCCATGTTCCTCGCCGAGTACGGTGCGGATGCCTTCAACGCGAAGCTCCCCGGATACGACCCCGAAAGCCAGGCCAAGGCGACCCACGCCCTGACCCAGGAGCTTCTCGACCACTCGACCGCGAACACAGGAGGCGTGTGCTCCGGCGGCACCGTCTTCGAGTGGTCGGACGAGTGGTGGAAGGCCGGCAATCCCTCCCAGCACGACAACGGTGGCTCGGCCCCGGGCGGTGGCCCCTACCCCGACAGCACCTTCAATGAGGAGTGGTGGGGCATCGTCGACGTCGACCGAAACACGCGGCCCGCATACGAGGCACTCAAGCGCCTCTATGCACCTTGAGCGGATGTCTGTGTCCAACCTTCTTGAAAGGAGTCGAACCGTGAGCTGCGTTCCTGAAATGTTCGCCCCCGCGGGCAGTTCCTCGCAGGTGGCCATCCCTGGTCGGAATCCGAAGCAGGCAGTGAGCACCCGGCCCACGCTGCTCGCGGTGGTGGCCTGGGCATGTCTGACGGCCGCCTGCAGCTCCGGCACCGTGCAGGTCGGCGAAGGGCCAACGCCGGGCGGACCCACTCAACCTGAAGGCAATGGTCCCGATGGCTATGCCGAGCTGACCTGGGCCGACCCGCAGCCCACGACCCATTACACGCTCCCCGGTGGCACGCTCGTGACGAAGCTTGGCGGACGTACACGCGACCGCCACGCACGCGAGATGCCTCCGAAGGGCAATCCACTGGGCGGGGACAACTACATGACCTTCGCGGCGCACTATTTCGAGCGCCGCACCCACGACATCACCCTCTACGACAACCCCAATCCCGACCCCAAGAAGCCCGGGACCCGCATCCTGACGCTCGTCGTGCGTCCGCAGTGGTGGCTGTACGGGACGAACTTCCGTGGTGGGTACATCGGGCGGCGAGGAGAGCAGCCCTACCTGCCGATGTCGGTGGCGCTCTATGGGGACAACGGGGGCATGAAGCAGTTGCCCCCCGGAACCCTTCGGAGGGACCAGGAGCTGGAGACTCCCATCAAGAACTACGACGCCCTGCCGGACAACAACAGCCCCAGCGGCTTTCGGGACCTCAATGTCCCGCTCGCGGACGGCGAGTTCGTGTTGGTGAAGCAGATTACGCGCTCACCCGCGCTCAATCGGGACCTGCGCGAGGGCGACCTGTATGAGTTCGAGCTCGGCATCTTCCTGGACGGCCCCAAGGGCAACGCGCTCGGTCGCTTCAACTACTACTCGGACGCGCTCGTCTACCGTGTCGGCACTCCCGGCATCGTGCCCTGGTATCGGGGCCCCTGCTGTGATGCCCCCGCGATTCCCTGGGATTCGACGCCCATCCCGGACAGCGCCCTGGCGGGCGGCAAGATGATGACCCTCCAGGAGAACACCTCGGGGTTCACCCACATCAACTTCATGCAGGCGAGCCTCAACATCGCGGGTCGCAACATCCAGGCCTTCACCGAAGGGCGGCGCCTGATTCATACCTCCTTCCTCACGGGAGGCCACCACGAGCCCGGCAATCCGGCTGTCACGACCGCCATGAACAAGGCGGGCCCCCGGTTCCAGCAGGCCTCATGCATCGACTGCCATGTGAACAACGGCAAGAGCTCTCCCGCGCTCAACACGCCCTTGTCGACGATGGTGGTGCTCACCGCGGACGTGGACGCCACCGGCAAGCTCGTGCCGGACAGCCGCTTCGGCGGGCACCTCTGGCAGGGCGTGGTGAACGACGGCAAGACCCAGTACGACGGACGCAACGCGGTGCTGAAGGTCACCTCGTATCGGGAGACTCCGGGGCAGTACCCGGATGGAACCGCGTACACGCTGCAAGCACCCGTCTATTCGCTGACGGACCGGCAGGGCAACGCGCTGGAGCTGCCTGCTCGCATGTCGGTGCATACGGCTCCGCACATGGTGGGGATGGGCCTGCTGGAGGCGGTGCCGGAGAAGCAGTTGAAGGCCCTCGCCGAAGCGAGCCGACAGGACCCCGACGGTGCGGTCGGCAAGCTTCAGTTGATTCCGGACCCGCGCTTCCCGTCCATCACCCGTGTGGGTCGCTTCGGCTGGCGCGGCACGGCTTCGACCGTGGAGGAGCAGGTCGCGGGCGCCCTCAACAACGACATGGGCGTGACGACGTCGATGTTCCCCACCCACAACTGCGGCCTGGCCACGGACGACGAGGACTGCCGCAATGCGAACTCCGCCGCGCCGGAGCTCAGCGACGAGCACCTGCGCCTCATCGTCGACTACACCAGCCTGCTGGCGGTTCCTCCCCAGCGCCACTTCCCCGGTGAGCAGCCTCTGCGCAACTACGCCGTGGACTTTGGAGACCTGGTCGAGGACCCGGACCCCTCCAAGCTCCAGGCCGAGCTGGCGCAGATGCGAGCGGACGAAGCGGACGAGCGTCGGATGCAGGAGCGCGTCGCCACCGGCGCGGTGCTGTTCACGCAGGCTCGCTGCAATGCGTGCCACGTGGCGACGCTGACCACGGGAACCGGACACCGCTATGCCGAGCTGCGCGAGCAGACCCTTCGTCCGTACACGGACCTGCTGCTGCACGACATGGGGCCCGAGCTGGGAGACAACTTCCCGCAAGGTGTCGCCACCGGGCAGGAATGGCGCACGGCCCCGCTGTGGAGCCTGGGGCTGCTCGAGCACACCAATCCCGGGACGCGTTTCCTCCACGATGGGCGTGCCCGCACCCTCGAAGAGGCCATCTTGTGGCACGGCGGGCAGGGCAGCGCGAGCCGGGACCGCTTCAAGGCCATGTCCAGGGACGAGCGCGGCATGCTGCTCGACTTCGTGAGCGCGCTCTGATGCGGGGTGCCTTCCAGAGAGGCTACGAAGGCGCCCTCGGCGAGAGGGCCTCCGCACCCTGACACCCGTCGCGCCCTCCCCGTCCGGGCACACCGGACGGGGAGATGTCACGCCGACTCAGCGACCGTCGAAGTAGCAGAAGCCGTAGCCGCGGTCTCCACCGCCACCCGACAGCGGGTAGTAGATGTAGCCCAGCTCCTCGCCCGCTCCGCACTCGGAGCGCGCACGCGCGTAGCGGTGGCACGTCGCCCCCGCCGGACCCGCCGCGCCGTCCGGGTCGAAGCACGTTCCACGCGCACCCTCGACGCCACAGAACTCGGTGAAGGACGCCGAGCACGCCTCGCCAATCAGCGCGGTGTCGAACGCGAAGCCAATCGGCTCCAGCACCGACTGCTCGATGCACAGGCCATACACGCCGCACACCGTGCCCGTGGGGCACCCCGGCGTCGCCGTCATGAAGTCACACGTCTTCAGGCACTGCGCGTCGTCACTCAGCATGTCCGTGCACGCGAAGCCCTGCTCGCAGTCCGTCGTCGTCAACGAGTGCTCGCTCTCCGCGGGCGTCGCGGTGCAGGCCTCGCCCTGCGTCTTCGTCCCCAGCGCGCGCTGCAACGTGCCGTCCGTCGCCGCGTAGTCGTCGGAGACACACGCGGTGTCATGCAGGTTCGACGTCAGCGAACCCTGACGCGGGTCACACCCGCCCGGGCGCACCGTGTTCCACGTCGCGAAGCGAATCCACCGGCACTCGCCTCCCGACACCACCGACGAACCCGTGTAAGGCCCCGAGGTGGGCGTCGCGAGCACCGACTCCCGCAGCACCACGTTCGACAGCGCGCCCACCGTCTGCTGCGGCGACACCTGCAGCGCGAGCAGCAGCGCTCCCGCGTCGGCGACGAACAGCTTCTGCGAGGTCGTTCCAATGTCCTGGTAGCCGAAGACGCACTGGTCGCACGTGAAGGTGTTCGCCCCGCCCAGCGATAAGTCATACAGCCCCGGCTGGGTGTTCATGTCCAGGCGGATGCGCAGTTCGTCCCGCTGCGCGCCTCCCGTGTTCGAGAAGTCGCCACGGAACGTCGGTTGCCGCTCGTACTGCACCGGCGTCAGCTCGATGCCGTTGACCATCTCTCCCACGGTGATTTCGGTACAGCCCGCGGGCGGCGTCAGGAAGCGAGCCTCCTGCTCGGCGGCACGAATCTCCGCCTGCTCCGGCGCGGGCTCCTTCGCCTCCTGCCCACAGCCGATGAGTCCCGACACGAGCACCGCGCCCCACCATCCATTGATGGACTTCATGTCCCTGTTCTCCCGTTGCACGCGACCGCGACATGGCGGCCGACCAGGTGTGGCCCTGGTTCACGTTGAGTCAATGCAGCCGAAGGACAGGTGAAATCCGATGTCACTTCAGCCGCACACCCGATGAACGGAAATCCTGGGGAAATGTCGCGACGCGCCGCTGCAATCCTGGCGTGTCAGAGGTGCGTGGAATGGTGGGCGTCAGTCGCTCACGCCGGCAGCGTGCCCTCGCCCGTGGAGAGGGTGCTCATGAAGTCCTTCACCTTCGTCACGTAGGTCGCGTCACCGGTGCCAGCGGGAATCGCGTTCGCGTTGTTGCGGTCCACGCCATTCGGGCCGGAGTTGTAGGCGCGCAGCGCCAGGTCCCAGCTCCCGAACTGCTCCTTCATGTCCTTCATGTAGCAGGCGCCCGCGAGGATGTTGGTCGCCGGGTCGGAGAGGTCCTTGCCCTGCAGCTCGGGGTGCTTCGACTGCAGCTCCTTGAAGGTGTTGGGGTTGACCTGCATCAGGCCGGTGTCCGTCAGGCCATTGCCACCGTTGGTGGAGACGGCCTCCAGGTTGCCGCGCGACTCCTGCCAGATTTGCGCGGCCAGCATCTCCGCCGGCACGCCCGTCTTGGCCGCCGCCGATTCGATGGTGCTCCGCAGCTTCTCCAACCCCGGAGGCAGGTTGCCGCCCAGCTTCTTCCCACCCGCGACGCTCGGCGCCGCATCGACGCTCGGCGCCGCATCGAAGCTCGGCGCCGCGCTGGGGCCCGTCGGCGTGGGATTGAGGTCCAGCGGAGGCCGCCCCGAGGACGCCTGCGGAGAGAAGCCGCTGTCACCACCGAAGCACGAGCTCTTGGACGCGCCCTTGGCACCCTGGGGCGCCTGCACGCCGCCCTGCTCGGCGATCTGCGACATCACCTGCACGAGCGTGTTCATCACCGAGAGGGTGCTCTCCAGGAGCTTGCCCAGGTGCGCCTTTCCTCCCGAGCCCCCCAGCTCGAAGCCGTCCTTCTGGAGCGCGGCCAGGCCCGGCGCGCTCTTCACGCCCATGCCCGTCGACGGACTGAAGGAAGAGGACTCCACGCCACCGCCGCGAATTGAAGAGACGCTGGAGCGGGGGACAGAGGCGTTCTGCAGGGGGGAGATGCTCATGGCGGGACCCTCGGGGGATGGGAGGCGGATTGATGCGTCCCGGGAGCCCATAGCAGCGCGTGTGCCAGCCTCAGGCGACGGGCCTGGCACGAACAACCCCTGGATTTTCCGAGCAGACGCACGCCCGAGGAGGACCACCGAGCCTCTCGCCCTGATGACACCTGTCATCAGCCGAGTGTCCCCGGTCATCAGGCGACCCACGGCCCCTCACCTCACGGGGAGGGCTCCATCGGACGCCCGGCGCATCAGCGGAGGGTGACGTGCTCAGCAATGACAGCACCTCATGCGGTCCTCCAGTGCCAATCAGACGACTACCGGACCAGGGGCTCCCAAGAGACAGGTCCCCAGACATCGCGGGACGGCTCACGCCGGCCCTGCTCCTGCGGAGGTGCTTTCCCACGGAGGATGCGCCCCCGCTTGTCGAGCGCCATCACCGTGGTGTCCATCACGGAGGGCCTGCCCACCACCTGTCGCGACTCCATGTCCACAACGAGGCCACCGGCCAGGACGAGCGAGCCCGCTTGGAAAACCCAGTGGGTCGCATGCTCGGCGAGCAAGGTCCGCTTGCCCGTCTCGACATCCCACAAGGACAGGGGGCGGCGGCGGCTCTTGACGAGTTCCTTGTTGGCGACACGGTCTCTCGTCACCTCATGGGGCTCGAAGTGAAGCGGGGCCCAGAGCAGCGCGAGAAGACCTCGCGTCGTCACGATGTTGTCATCGACGCGGTGCAAGGCCCGCGTCTCCAGGTCGATGAGGACGCGCCTCGAATCGATGAATTGAGCCACCTGCCCGTCGGGAGCGAGGTACTCCGGGAACCCCTCGGGCAGGGAGACGAGCCGTGGAATCGGGAAGGGGGAGAAGGCTGAGTCCTCGTCTCGATAGGTGACGTGGAAGTCCAGCGGCTGATGGATTTCGGCCCCATGCAGCTCGACGGTGGCCAGCGACTCAGGCCCCTTGTACGTGCACGCCACCACCACGAGCTCACGCCGAGGGTCCGCGACCAGGATTCGGCCCTCGCAGAAGGCGGGAACCCACTCGGTGCGCCGCCCCGAGCCGTCCTCGGCGAACAGCTCACCGGCCTCTCCCCGCCGCAGGATGAAGCGTCCCAGCAGCAAGGTCAGGGGTTCTCTTTCATCGATGCGCGCCGCGCCCCTGAGTTCATGCAAAGGCCCTCCCTCCACACGACGCGCGCGCCAGACCAGCATGTCCTCATTCATGCGGTAGCGCTCCCCCTTCGGGTCGAGCTTGCACGACCCGCGGAGCCGCGAGGATGAATGGACCGGCCGCTCGCGAGGCTCACCCTCGGGAATGTCCTCGGTATGGACCCAGAGGTTCACCCAGTCACCGGCATCGCTGAAGTCCGCGTTGCGCAGCTCACCCGCTCCCGACTCCACCTGTTGCTCGCGGCCCGAGGACAGCTCCCGCACGACGGCGGACACGCGCCCTTGCGCCTCTCGCAGGTAGAGCATGTGCCTTGAGTCGGACGAGAAGCGCGCGACAGGCGGAGGCCACAGCGCGTCAGGTCTGGTCGAATCAGGGACGCTGTATCGCACCAACTCCCGCTCTTCCCGCGTCCACACGTCGAGGAGGATGAGGGTCTGATTGCGAACCACCGCGAGGTAGCGACCGGAGACGTCCGCGCCGAGGAAGTCCTCGATGGGAGTCCCCAGGCCTGAATCGAGGAAGAGATACGTGACGGCCCTATCCCCCTCGCCAAACCTCGGGTGAGCGAAGGTGCGGTCGTCCTCGTCGATTCGGCCGTTCTTGTCCGTGTCCTCTCGCGCCTGACAGGCAATCAACCACCGCCCGTCGGCGGACGCCTCCATCAGGTTGAAGCGATGCGCCGTTCCAAAAGGTCCGGCTGGCGGGGCGGTGGAGGGCTCGCCTGGAGCCGGCCCCGCGTCTCCTTTCGCAGTCGGACGAGAGGTCGCGCAGGCGGAGAGGACCACCAGCAGGAACAGGGTCGAGCGCATTGCGGGGCAGGATACATGGATTGCCTCGCGCCCTTCTCGTGACTCAGGCCCTGGGTGGAGGAGGCACGAGGAGGTCCATCCACTCGCCATAGGCCTCCGCGGGCGCGCCGCTCCCCTGGAACTCGCGCACGCTGGTGAGGAACTGCCGCCAGTGGTCTCCCACGACGGCGTCCAGCCAGTTCTCCTTGCTGAATGCGAGCAGGCTCCCGGCGGCCTGGATGGCGGGAGCATCCGGCCTCACCGCGAGGATGACCGAGAGCGCGTGGCTCTCCGCGCCCGGCTCGCGGCTCGGTGAGGGCCCCTCCAACCGCCAGCGCGCCGCCGTGGCCCCGAGCGCCTCCGCCTTCACACACGTCCGGACCGCGTCGTGGAGATAGGGCCCTGGACCCGACTTCCCGTAGAGCTCCACGGCGACCTCCGGCGCCCGCCGCGATTTGGGCATGGGAAGCATGAGCCGCGCCGGGCGCTGCGACTCGAGCTGGAGCGTGCCCCGAGGCTCCGCGCACGCCTTCACCTCCGCGCCAGCCTCCGGCAACACCTTCAGCACGCGAAAGGCGTCGGGGCTCGTCTCGTACAGGCTGAACTCCACGACGCACTCGAGGCGCGCGAAGCCCTGCTCCCGCTTGGGGAACAGCGACAGGCCGAACTCCACCCGCCACGGCGAGTACCCCTCCGGACACGCGACGTCCGCCCCTCCATATGGCGTCACCATCAGCTCGTCGTGGAACGACACCAGGTCCGCGCTGGCCCGCTTGCGCAGGGCGAGGAACGTCTCCTTCAACCACGCCGTCTCGGCGGGGGTGTCGAGCCGGCCACTCAGCAGGAACGCGTCGTGGACGGTCTCATCCCACTGCCCCAGGCAATCCAGTGGAGGGCGGTTCTCCAGGAACCTGTCGAGGGGCTTGCTCTGAAACTCACGGGGGACGGACATGCGGCTCCTCGCTCGACCTCGGGCGGGAGCCATCATGCAATGCTTCACCCGCCCCGCGCAGTCCCCACGGCGCCAGGACTCAGGGGTACGTCACGCTGAAGGTCGCCGGTCCCTTCAGGTACGTCAGCCCCTCCTCGGAGCGGCAGCCATTGTCGATGTCCGTGCTCAGGAACGTGGTGGTCCTCACCGCCGTGGCGCCCTGGAACTTGCCGGACAGCACCCTCCCCGTCTGCGTGACGAGCGTCGTCGCGTCCTGCACGGAGAGGTGTGACTGGCTCATCAGCACCGTGGACGTCTCCGCCGTGTTCCACGTCACCACCTGGCGTCCCGCTCCGGCTCGCGCCAGGTCCGTGCAGGACAGGCCTCGCATCAGGCTCGGCGCCTCCGTGCCCAGCGTCGCCGACTTCACCGCCGAGCCGAGCACCGTCACGCAGTTGCTCACCGTCGCCTGGAACGACACCGCGCTGTCGCGGGGCTCGGCCTTCACGCCCGTGCCGTACCTCGCCTCCCCATGACCGAGGGGACAGGTGATGAGCACCTTCTCCGGAGGCCGCTCAATCGTCATCGCTCCCGGCCCCTCCAGCGCCCCACGTCCCGGGCCTCCTCCGCCGTCTCCACAAGCCAACGGGCCACAGAGCCCGACGAGCACGAGCCCCCTCACACTCCATGACATCGCACGCATGAGCAGCCTCCTTCCAATCTTCCCAACGACTCACGTCATGGTGCGGATGAGCTCGAGCGTGGACGGCCCGCTCAGCCAGATGAGCCCACCGGGTGACGCACAGCCCTTCTCGATGTCGGAGTTGAGGTACGTCACCGTCCAGATGGCGGTGGCCTCCGCGAAGGCGCCCGACTCCACGGTGCCCGTCAGCGTGAAGACGGTGAGCGGCCCCTGGGCCAGCTCTCTCGACTGACTGAACACCAGCGTGGACGTCTCGCCCGTGTTCCACTGCACCACCTGGCGCACCGTGCGCGGCGTCATCAGGTCCGCGCAGGAGTAGCCCGCGAGCAGGCTCGAATCGAGCGGCAGGCGCGCGGACGTCACCCGCGTCGCGGGGATGGTGACGCAGTTGCTGAGCGTGGTGGCCCCCGCCACCGTCACGTCCTTCGTCAGCTCGCCCAACCCGGGCATGTACGACGCCTGGGTGATGCCGACGGGACAGGTGACGACGACGGGGCCGGGGCTGTCAGAGCGCGGCGCGGCGGCCAAGGCAGCCGGCTCCCGGGGCGCGGGGGCCTCCTCGCCACTCCCCGCCGACACGTCGAATGTCGAGGTGAGGGCGAGTGCGGAAAGAATGACCACCACCGCCGCCAACAGGCTTCTGCGCATTTCCGCTCCCGATAACGCTTCCGTTGCCGAGATAGGAATCCACCGCGCACAAGCCCATCCGCGAAAGACGACAAGAGACAATGAATGACGCTCGCACCTCCCCGCGAGACCGGGGCGATGTGCCGCACCTGCCACGGGAAGTGTCGGACACCAACATCCACGCGCGGCCTGTCGCAACGGACACAGCCCCATGCACGTGAGGCGTCGTGGGGCGAGGGGCTCGCCGCCACGACATCGACTCACGCTCGTAGAGGGCTCAGAGCACCTTCGTCAGGGAGAGCGTCGTGAGGCCCGAAAGGGAGGTGAGCCCTTCGGGGGACGCGCAACCGTCCTCCAGGTCGACGGTGACATAGGAGATGGTCCGGACCGCCGTCGCGTCGACGAACTTTCCGGAGCGGACGGTGCCCGTCAGGACGAAGACGGACAGCGTGCCCTGCACGCCCACACGAAGCTGGGTGAAGACCATCGTCGAGGTCTCCCCCGTGTTCCACGTCACCGTCTGGGTGACGGCCCTGGGCAGCAGGAGGTCTCCACATGAGAAGCCCCGCACCACGCTCGACGTCAGGCTGTTGGTGCCAGACGTCACCGGGTCACCCAGCACCGTCACGCAGTTGCTCAGGGTCGCCTGCCCCGACACCGTGACATCCTGGGGCGTGTTCTTCAGCCCTGGCGAGTAGAAGGCCTGACTCGTTCCCACCGGACAGGTGACGAGGACGGGGCCCAGGTCCAGCGCCGCCTCCGACGTCTCCGCCACGGAGCCTTCATCTGGCGCCGTGAGCGCGGGCTCCTCCCAGCCACCACACCCCAGCATCATCAGGACACACGCGTTCAACAGACCGACCGGACGTCGCATGAAAGCCTCCTGTGAATGAGACCTTCAGCGTACCCACCAGGGTCGTGGCTCCTTCCCCATGCGACAGGGCAGGCGTCCACCACGTAATGCTTCGCAACCCCGCAGCGGAAGGCGGCCTTGCCCGCACTCCCACGGAGTCGAGAGCCACGCGGGGACGCCTGCGCCTTAAAGCTCGTGAGGAAGCGTTCCCGCCTACTCCTCGGCATTTCGGGTCACGAGGGTCCTCAACTCCGTTCCCTTCGTGACGAGCTCTCGCGCAACCCTGGCGAGCTCGCGCGTCAACGCGGCCCGACACCCGCCAGCGTCCCGGCATCCTCCCGTCGCGTCGTTCAGCAACTCGAAGACTCGCGCATGGTAGGCCTCGGGGTGGGGCCCTCGATGGCCCTTGATTCGAATCAGGTTCGCCGGGTCCTCCGGGCGCATCCCTGCCTTGATGAAGAGCTCCTGGCAGCGCTGTGCCCACGGGCCGCCATCCGATTCAGAGGCCGTGCCCTTGCCCGCGCAGATGGGGTGCACCGTGCCTTCCGCGTCCCCCGGGATGCCACCCACTGTCCCCATGGGAGCCGCGCCAGGTCCCATCGCGACCGCGGCGACCGCCGTTGGCGCGAGCGTCATTTTCAGCTCTCCTCCGGACGTGAGCGCAATCGACCGGACGTCTCCAGACAGGGCACCCGCGAGCTGAAAGCCCGCTTCCGTCTGGGCGCGTATCGCGGCTTGAGCGAAGCCCGGCATCTTCGGTCCTCGCACCGCCATGGCGTTCCTCCCGCCGAGCACCGACAAGGAGACGACCACCAGGACGCGGGCCCCGTTGTCGCCCAGCACATCACCGAAGCGATGTCCGACGCGCTCCAGTTCCTCGAAGCTCGCCGCGTCCCGGGACTCTTCCACGAGCCGCGAGAAGCCCTGCCCGAGCTTCCAGACGGGCTCCGTCCCTAGATACGCAATCAGCGAGGCCGCCCAGGCCAGCGCGATGGGCTTCGTCATGGGCTCGGGAGCCACCAGCGTCTTCAGTGCCGTCCCGGACATCGTCGTCACCAGGCCCCGCAGGGCCGCGACATTCACCGTGCCGCGGAGGTCCTCCTCGATGTCATCCCAGGCACCATCGAACGCGAAGTAGAGCGCGAGCATCCTGCGCTCCATCGGCCCCAGTGTGAGTCCACCGGTCATCATGCCCAGGCAGCCCATTGGGTCCTCCTGACGCTGACAGACGCGCTCATGGGCCGACGAGACGGCCCGCCCCAGCGCCCCGTCACCGCCGCTCCCGTGGGACACGCTCGAGGAGCGGCGGTCCTCCTGGTCGACCTCCTTGAACACGGCGTCCAGCCGCAGGTCGGGTACGAGCCGCGCGACGGCGCCCTTGAACTCCTCTTCGTCCATCTCGACAGGCTCGGTCTCGATGGGCGTGTATGCGATTGACTTCCCCCCTCCCGTATCCAGACGCACGACACGGGTCGACGCACAGCCGCCCGCCAGCAGCAGCAGCGCAAGAACTCCCAACACTCTCATGGATGGCCCCAGAAGACAGCCGTCAGCGCATCAACGAGCGATGCGCCTCATCTCCGGGGATGACACCCGAAGACTCCGGGGACGGACATCCCCCTCGGGAGGTATTGCGTCGAGGCACGGGCGCCATGGCGTGCCGCCGCGCCGTCAACTCATGCGCCCCTCCGGCGTCGCCGTACAGCGCGGCGGACTGGTAGGCTATTGCACCACACGGACCAGGGGAGCACATACGCCAGTGAGGACTACCCGCACGTTCTGGCGAGGCACGGCATCAGCCGATGCGGCAACGGCTACGACAACGCGGCCATGGAGAGCTGGTTCAGTACGCTCAAGTTGGGGGTGGGCCATGCGCGCCAACGCCTTGCTGGCCATAGTGCTGCTGGCCACGGGATGCGCCTCGGTGACTCATGCGCCCGGGCGCGACGGAACGCTGAACCACGCGCCGCGTGCAGCCTCGTCCCCCGCTTGGGAAGGGGAGCCGAGCGACGAACGCCCGCACGCCATCGCGGGACCCGAAGCAGGACAACGGTTGTGGCGGCATCGGGGGCCACGAAGCGACGCAACGCGGGCTGGGCCTGGCACTGTGGCTGGAGCCATCGGAGGCGGAGCGCGGAGCGCCACGCTGACTCGACAAGCAGTCCTCGAGTCCATTGACGAGATGAAGGGCTCGCTGGAGAGGGTCGAGTCCGCGTTGTCCATGATTGCGACGCGTCGGCCCGGCTTTGATGGCCGGGCCATCAACGGCGAGGTGTTCATGCGCTTTCTCCGCCTTGGCTCCAAACAGGTGACGTGGATTCGCGGCGCGCTCGGAAGCGCGACGGTGATGGCTGGGGCCGCGTCGGAAGTGGAGAACCCGGAGATGGAGCTGGGCGTCCTGCGCATGACGGGGCCACGGCTCCAGGCCGCGATGTTCGGCACACTGCTGCTCTCCACCTGGGTTGATTTCCTCCAGCTCACCGATGCCTTGCTCCGGGAGTGCTTCATCTGCAGCTTCGAGAAGCAGTTCGTGGACCTCAACCGTGTCCGGGGTCTGGTGGAGCCCCCGTTGGCGGACCTCGCTTCCCAGGACCCGGACCGTGTCGAGGCCGCGGCACTCGCGATGCCCGAGCTGATGGGGACATTGACCCGGGAGTTCAACGCGATTCATTCGGATGGACAGTCGGCCATGGAGGACGGCGGCAAGGTTCTGGTGGCCGTGCAGGTGTTGGAGATGGTCACCCTGATTTCCTCGCTGAAGATGTCGCTGCCCCGGCTTCCCCCGGCCGCACCCGCGACGCTCGGCGTGGGCCTCGCGATGAGTTCAGGGGGTGTCATGGCGGGCTCACGCATCGTCGTCTCCGCCGAGTGGGTGGAGCTGATGCGAAGGCTCGTACAGGCGGGCGTCATCTCCCTCCCCGCCGTCAGCACGGCCGTCCGCATCCACGGGGGTCAGGTGATGATGGCTCAGGCCCATCAAGACCTGCCCGAGGGCGTGCGCGAGGCGCTGGGGGACAGTCCGGAGGTGCGGGGCATGCGGGTGACGGGCAAGGCAGGAGCGGGCATGTCCGACGCTCCGAAGCACCACGTCCTCCCGAAGGAGCACCGGGAGTGGTTCGAGCAGCGCGGCTTCAAGGGCGACATGGACATCGACCAGTTCTGCGTCCGGCTGGAGCAGGCCCACCACGAGGCCATTCACGGCGGAGGAAACTGGAAGCTGGGGCGCGTGTGGCCCGGTGAGTGGAACCGGATGATCATGAAGACGCTACGCGACGCTGAGTCCAGGGCAGGCCGGATGTTGACGCGGAATCAGGTCCTGGACATCGTCGCGGAGCGTATGCAGTTCTACAAAGTCCCACTCATGTTCACGAAGGGGAGGAGCCGATGACCGACGGACGTTCATGGCGGGAGAACTGGAAGGCCCGCTTGTATGAGCGCGTCCGTGAGCGCGGCTACGACTCACTCACGGCCTTTGCCGAGGCCCGTCCCACCGCATCGTTGGTGGCATTGGCCGAGGAACTGGGTCCGGACGACGTTGCCGGAGTTCAGGTGTACGATGGATTGGTGGCCGAAGCGGTGCGCAGCAAGAAAGTGACCCGCTTGGTTCGCGGACATCTCGTGCGCGAGCTGTGGGGAAGCCTCCCTGAGGGTTGGCCGGCCGTGCTGGATGACGACAACCGCTTCAGGGTCGCCAAGGCGCTCGGGCTCTGGTCCGGCATCGTCCCAGAAACGCATGAAACCCGTGTGCAACTGGCGGGTGATGCCCTTCTCGCCAATCCACCGCCCGCGGGATGGCGTCCCCTCGGACCCGACGACGAGCTTCTACGCAGGCTGCTCCCCGACGACGAAGCCTGACCTCTCTCACTCCCACGGGTTCGAGTACCGCGCGTCGCGCGTGAACTCCACGTCCGTGAGGCTCTTCAGGAACGCGATGAGGTCCGCGCGCTCCGACTCCGTCAGCTCGAACGGCCGCACCAACGGGTCCTTGTTCGGGTTCGCCCGGCCATCTCCCGTGAACGGCCCCTCCGTCACGTTGCGCCCACCGGCCATGTAGTGGTCGAGGACCGCCTCCAGCGTGGCGATGCTGCCGTCGTGCATGTACGGCGCCGTCAGCTCCACGTTGCGCAGCTGCGGCACGCGGAAGCGGCCCTGGTCCTCCACCCGCTGGGTGAACTCGAACAGGCCCGGGTTGTCCAACGGGTACGCGCCCCGCCCATCCAAGTCGTACAGCCCCGTGTTGAAGAACTGCATGTTCGGCAGCACCGAGTCCTTCGAACGGAACGAGTTCGAGAGATGCCTCCCACTGTGACAGTGGTAGCACTCCGCGCGCTCCCCGAAGAACAGCTCCATGCCCCGCCGCGCCTCGGGCGTCAGCGCCTCCCGCTCGCCCCGCAGATAGCGGTCATACGGCGAGCTGCCCGACAACAGCGTGCGCTGGAACGACGCCAGCGCCTTCACCACCGTCTCGCGGTCCACCAGCTCCGCCTTGCCGGGATACGCCTCGCGGAACAGCTCCTGATACTTCACATCGTCCCTCAGCCGCTGGAAGACCTCCTCCAGCCGGGGCGTCACGCCCATCTCCGTGGGGAACTCGTTGAACAGCGGCACCAGCGCCTGGGACTCCAGCGTCTCCAGCAGCGGGTTCGCCCAGGTGTACGTGGCCAGGTACGCCACGTTGGCCAGCCCTGGCGAGTTGCGCGCGACGTGGTCTCCCGTGGAGCCCCGGGGCGTCGGCTTGCCATCCGAGAACGCCCGCGCCTGCTCGTGGCAGCTCACACACGCCATGGTGCCGTTGCCCGACAGCCTCTTGTCGTGGAACAGGTGGCGCCCCAGCTCCACCTTCGCGTCCGACATGGGGTTGTCCGCCGGAACGAAGGGCTCCGGAAAGCCCACCGGCAACTTCCACGCATAGGGCGCGGGAGGCGGCGCGCCTTCCTCGCCGCCACACCCCACCAGCATCAGCGCGCCCAACGCGGCGCCCACCTTCCATGCGTGGAACATCCTGGCACTCCTCATGTCACCCGCCAGAGGTCAGCGGACCCGGAAGAACGTCGTCGGCAGCGCCTTGGGGCTGCCATCCGCGGCCAGGCCGAACTGCGAGAAGAGCACCGGGCACTCCGGGTCGCTCGCGCCCGACATGCACCCCGGCATCATGTCCGTCGTTCCGTTCGGGACGCGATTCACGTCCAGCTCCGAGTACAGCCCCGCCAGGTCCAGGACGACGTGGTTCTCTTCCGGGTCGAAGCCCGCCAGGGTGATGGTCGCCTGGTTGTCCGCCGTGCAGGTGAAGCCGTCCGGCACCGAGCCCCGACACCCCGAGGCCCCCATGTGGAAGTAGAAGCTCTCGTTCGCCTGGGAGCGGATGTCCAGGGCCACGAACTTGTAGCCACCCTGCCAGCTCCACCACATGGGCGCCACGTTCAGCGGCGCGCGCTCGGCCTCCGCGTCCAGGTGGTTCAGCTCCGGCGGCAGGCCGACCTTGAACTCCAGGCCCGTGTAGTCGTCGTGCTCCGGCGCCGTGCCCACCACCTCGCGGTGCATGTCCGGGCTGCCCGTGGTGCACGCCCCGGTGCCATCCTCGAAGTCCAGCAAGGCAATCGCGTCCCGCTGCCACGTCCCATCCTGCGCCAGCGTCAGCGCGTGGCGCTCGCCATTGGCGCGCACCAGGGTGACGTCACGCAGGTACATCTTGAAGTCGAGCAGCTCGATGACGCCGCGCGACGTGCCGATATCCGGGTAGGTGGTCCCACACCGCAGGGCCTCCTGCCGCACCTGGGGACTGAAGCGGACGGTGTAGCTCTTGTCGCTCTTCTTCTCGTCGTCACCACAGCCCTGCGCGAGCAGGAGGACAGGCACGAGGGCCCAGGACGCGGGCTTCCAGACGGCGTTCATCGAATCGACCTCCACGGGGCGGATGCGAGGAGCGCACCGCGACGGACTGAAGTCTATCAACCCCGAGAGCAAACACCGTATGGCATGTTGTCGCGGCGGGAATGAACGTCCGCCCCCAGGGTGCTTCGGGGCGGGAACGCCTGCGACTTCCGGACATATCGCCGCCGGAGGAGCTCCGGCCAGCCCTTCATGGACCCACGCGGCGGAGGGAGCCGCGGGTCCGAAGTCCGCTTGCTTCCCCTACTGGCAGGCGCCGCAGTCCGCCGCGCAGCTGTTCGCGGTGACACCCGTGCCGCACTTCTCCGAAATCTGGCAGACGCCGTCGCCGCACTGGTAGATGTCCTGGGGACGGATGCGGGTATTGATGGGGCGGTACACCTTCCCGTTGAACGTGCAGCTCTTGTACGACGTCCGCGACGCATCCAGCTGGCAGTAGTCCAGGCAGGAGCCCACGTGCGTAATCGCGGGCGCGCACGCGGAGTCGCCACTCCACGACGACAGGCCGCAGGTGCGCACCGTGCTCTGGTCATAGGCCAGGTAGCTGGTGTCGTTGGCCGCGAAGAGGCCCTCGTTGTTGAAGAGGTTGCCGAAGAAGCACGCCTCCTTCTGGCTGAACAGCTGCATCTCCTCCGTGCTGGAGGGAATCGCCACGTTCGTCGCGCCCTTGCCCAGCACGGAGATGTTCACGTGCACGCCGAACTTGTTCGCGTGCGCCGCCAGACACGCGGACACCACCTGCTGCTCCGCCACCGTCGCCGGCTGCGGCTGCGAGCCCGACGCGCTCCCCGTCCACCCCGGCGCCAGCCCCAACGCGCCGGGCCATGAGTACGTCGTTCCGCCATGGGTGTACGTCAGGGATTGATTTGAAGACAATGCACAGCGGGCGACATACCGCATCAGCATTTCCGCCTCGGCTGGATTGGCGGTGAACCATGTATTGAACACCCCATTCGTGCTCAACCCGTTCGTGCTCAACCCGTTCGTCGACAGGCCATTCGTGCTCAACCCGTTCGTCGACAAACCGTTCGTGCTCAGCCCGTTCGTCGACAAGCCATTCATCGACACCAGGCCGTCTTCGTGGGCGCCCAGGGACTCGCTCGGCTCGCCCCCTCCCAGCCCCGCCGGGCCGCATCCGATGGTGATGCTCAGGAGCGCGGGCAACCCCCACGCGGTCAATTCACGAAGGAAGGACGGACGGGACTCGAAACGGCTGAAGCACTGGCGCATGTGACTGTCTCCGCGTTGGGGGTGACCGCGCGGTTTCTCGCGGCCAAGACAACGGGTAGTGCTTCCCGCCCAGGGCGACAGGTGTACTCACGTGCAATTCTTCCGTTGGGGTCGTGCGTCCGACAAGGCTTTCGATAAACGGCTGACGTTTCAGCCGTGTATCGACTCACGGTTGACGCTGATTCACTGTCAGTGACACACCGCGAGACGCCCTTGAAACATCACCGCGGCGCGCGGCGCGCGTCACGCGGGAGCGTCACGGTGAACGTCGTCCCATCCAGCTCGGAGGAACGCACGTCCACGCTGCCACCATGCGCGTGGACAATCTCCCGGACGATGAAGAGCCCGAGTCCCAGCCCCCCCCGGCGTCGGCCCTTCTCGCGCGCGGCGCCGGCCTGACGGAACGGGTCGAACAGGGTGGCCAGTTGCGGCGCGGGGATGGGCGCCCCGGGGTTCGTGACTTCCACCACCTGGCGCGTCTCGTAATCCAGACACCGCAGCAGCACGGGAGCATCCTGGGCGCCGTGCTCCAGCGCGTTACCCACCAGGTTGCTGAGCACCTGGGCCAGCCGGTCCGCGTCCCACAGCCCGTCACAACGGCCGTCCACGTCGAAGGCGATGTAGCGGTCCGGATGGACGGCGGACAGCTCCTCCACCACCTGCTGACACACGGTGGAGAGGTTGGCGGGCGCCACCTGCAAGGGGATGCCCCCGGACAGCCGGGCCCGCGTGAGGTCCAGGATGTCCGATATCATCGTCCCCATCCGCTCCGCGGAGGCTTCGATGCGCTGAGCCATCTGCTGCTGGGTGGAGCTGATGGCGGCGCGGCGGCGCAAGGCCCGGGCGGACAGGGTTATCGCGTTGAGGGGGTTGCGCAAATCGTGGCCCAGAATCCCGATGAAGCGCTCGCGGAACTCCGCCTCCTCCGCCAGCCGCTCCAGCGCGCGCTTGCGCTCGGTGATGTCCATCATCGAGCCAATCATCCGCACCGGCCGGCCCGCCGCGTCACGCGACAGCACGCCCCGGTCCAACACGTGCGCCCAGGTTCCGTCGTTGCGCAGGAAACGGTACTCGGCCTGCCACGCGGCCCGGGTGGACGCCGTGAAGTCGCGCAGGCTGGTGGCCACCGCGTCGCGCTCGTCCGGGTGCAGCCGCTGCGTCCACCAGCCCAGGTCATGGTCCGAGGCGTCGCGTCCATAGCCGAACAGCTCCTCCTGCCCCGCGTCCCACCGCACCCGCCCCGTGGCCAAATCACAATCCCAGAGCACGTCATGCGTGGCGCGCGCGGCCAGCCGGTAGCGCTCCTCCGCCTCCCGCAGCGTGGCCTCCGCCTGCTCGCGCTCCGTGCAGTCCGCCACCACGCCCACCATGCGGTGCGGCCGCTCCCCCTCGTGAAAGCTCTGCCCCACCGCCTCGTACCAATGGGTGGTGCCGTCCAGATGACGGCAGCGGAACTTCAGCGCATAGGCCCCGTCCACGGCCAGCGCCTGCTCGATTCCGCGCGCGACCTTGGGTCGGTCCTCCACCACCACGCAGGACAGGAAGGCCGGCAGCGAGGTGCCCAGCGACGCGGGCGCCTGACCGAAGAACGCCTCCGCGTCCGGGGACCACGTCACCGCGCGCCGCGCCTCCGTCCACTCCCACGCCACCATGCGGGCCTTGGACAGGGCCAGCCGCAGGAGCTCCTCGCGGGCCTGCAAGTCCCTGGCGCCCTCCAGTGCGCCTTCCGCGCGCCGTCGAGCCTCGCGCTCCCGCTCCAAGGTGTCGCGCAGCCCCGCCGCGTCCTCCGGCGACGGCTCCAGAAGCCACAGGGCCAGGCCCTCCGACTCCTTGATGCCCACCACCTGGAAGCACGCCTCCAGCCCGTCCCGGGACAGCCGCAGCGTCGCGGACAGGGGCACGCCGGTGGCCCAGACGCGCACGCACGCCTCCAGCTCCACGCCGCGCATGCCCTGCTGCACCCAGCGAGAGACACAGGAGGGCACGCCCCAGTCATGGACGAAGTGCTCCGCGGCCGCGTTGAGCGACGACCCCTGGAAGTCGAGCACCTCGCCCGCCGGTCCCCGCAGCGCTTCCAAGCGCATGCACGGTGCGGGACTTGCGGCATGGAGCGACCGTGCCAAGGCATTCCCTGGCAACGACGACAGGCTCACCATCGACTTCCCCCCGGCGCCCAGCACCCCGCCAGTCCACGTGCGGAGACTGAGGGGCGGAACGCGCGTTGGCAGAGAGTGCCATGTCCGAGGTGTCGCGAACTTGTCCTCGGGTACAGCGATTCCCGCAGTGCTCACCCGTAAGCACTGTGTGGCGCGCGCCACGTCCCCCGTCCCCACCCGTCTCCGAGAGCAAAGTGCACCCTGGGTGACAACCGCCACTGCCCCACGGGGCAGGAAGGCGTGACTCCCACCCGCCTCCGCGCCTCAGCCCTGGAGCCGGGGCAGGCGCACCGTGAAGGTGGTGCCATCCTCTGGAGAGGACACCACGTCCACGCTGCCGCCATGGCCCCGGACGATGTCCCGGACGATGTAGAGGCCCAGGCCGATGCTGCGGCTGGACTGGCCCTCCTTCAACATGCCCCGCGTCATCGGCTCGAACAGGCGCGACAGGAGCTCGTGGGGGATGGGGTCCCCACCGTTGTAGATGCTGACGAGCGCGTGGCCCGCTTCTCCGAAGGTGCGCAGCCGCACCGGCGCGTCCGGTGGGCTGTAGGCCAGCGCGTTGGAGAGGAGGTTCGTCAGCACCTGGGCGATGCGGTCCGGATCCCACTCCCCTCGCACGTCCGACGCCACGTCCACCTGCACGTGCCGCCCGGGGTGGGCGCCCTGCACCTCGTCCAACACCTGCGTCACCACGTCCCGCAGGTCCGTCGTCTGGCGGTGCAGGGCGATGCCTCCGCCCAGCCGCGCCTTGGTGAAGTCCAGCAGGTCTCGAATCATCCGCGCCGCGCGCTCGCTGGCCTGACCGATGCGCAGCACCGTGCGCCGCTGCATGTCGGACAGCTCGCCCTTCTTCTCCAGGAGCCCCACCGACATGGAGATGGCCGCCAGCGGGTTGCGCAAGTCGTGCGAGACGATGCCCACCAGTTGCTGCTCGAACTCCGCGCGCCTCCGCAGCTCCTCGTGCACGCGGCGCTCCTCGGTGATGAGGCGCACCTGCTCCAGCGCCTGCGCGCACGCGTGCGCCAGCGCGGAGAAGAACGCCCGGTCCATCTCCGTGAAGAGCCGCGCCCGCGCGAAGGACAGGCCAATGGCCCCCAGCGCACGCCCCTTCACCAACAGCGGCAGGGCGATGGCGGACTCGTGGATGCCGTAAGCGTTCAGGTGCGGGTAGCGCCCCTGCCAGTCCTCCAGCGAGCCCAGCCAGATGGGCCGCTGCTCGCGCACCGCCTCCGTGAGCGGCACCGGGTTGGACAATGGAATCCGGCGCCACTTCGCCAGCACCTGCTCGGGGTAGCCCACCGCGTCCACGATTTCGAGCGCGTCCCCTTCGTCATTCAGGAGATTCACCGCGCCCGCCTTCGCGCCCGCGGCCACCAGGCCCTGCTCGAAGAGCGCGCGGCACACCTCGGCCACCGTGCTGGCCTCCGACAGTCGCGCGGTGAAGTCGCGCAGCCGGTCGATGTGGCCCGCCGCGCGGTGCGCCAGTTCGCGCGCCTCCGACTCCTTCTGTCGCAACAGCTCCGCCTGCGCACGCACCTGGTGCTGCGCGCGGAACAGCTCCACGAAGACATTCACCTTCGAGCGCAGCACTTCCGGCGGAAAGGGCTTCTGCAGGAAGTCCACCGCGCCGGTGGAGTAGCCGGTGACGAGCTCCGAGTCGTCGCGTCCGTACGCGGTGAGGAAGATGATGGGGACGTTGCGCGTGCGCTCGCGCTGCTTGATGAGGGAGGCCGTCTCGAAGCCGTTCATCCCCGTCATCCGCACGTCCAGCAGGATGACGGCGTAGTCCTCGCGCAAGAGGAAGCGCAGCGCCTGCTCTCCCGACGAAGCCTTCGTCAGCCGCACGCCGAGCGGCTCGAGGATGGCCTCCAGCGACACCAGGTTGGCGGGGTTGTCGTCCACCAGCAGCACGCCCGGGGCCTCGACGCCCACGGGGACGGTGTTGTCGGAGGAGACGTCCGGAGAGAGCGTGGCACTGGAGCTCCCCTGCGTCCCCGGAGTTCCCCGCCACCGCAACCATTCCGCCATCGTCGCTATCCCTTCGTGGAAACTGGAGTCTTCACCTGGATGTCGGGCGCGGTCCACCTTCGAAGCCTGGGAGTGTCCATCCGGCCCAGGGGCGGGGCCGGCTCCCATCAACACTCCTTCTCCTGGAATCAAACCGTGCTGGCGGTCGGCGTGTCGGGGTCGCTCACGGGGAGGAGTGGCAAGCGTGCGCTATCCATCACTCCCCGGGTTCAGTATCGCCCCTTCACGCCCAGGATGGGCAGGACGATGGGCAGGCCCACGGCCTCCTTGGACAGCGGTCGCCCGCTCCCTCCGTCGTACTCGAAGCTCACCGTCTCCTGACTGATGGTGACATTGAGCATGTCCAGGTACGCCTCCAGGCTGAAGGTCTCATACACCCACGACTTGGACAGGCGCACGTCGAAGCGGAAGAACGGCGGCAGCCGGTCAACGGAGTCCCGATCCACCTTCACCCACGAGGGACGGCCGGAGCTGTCGCGGCCCGCGCGGTGTGTCTGCGTGCCCAGCGTCCCGTACTCGGGGCGGCCGGTGTTGAAGTGCAGCACGCCGCCCAGGGTGACGCTGTTGGAGAACTTGTAGCTGAGCACCAGGTTGAGCACGTGCGACTGGTCGAAGGCGAAGGGCAGGTCCGCCTGCGCCTCGCCCAGCACGTTGCCCTCCAGGTCGTACCGGTAGAAGCGCGTGCGCCGGACGCTGCGCTGCAACGTGTACGAGAGCCAGCCGAACCAGTTGTCGCCCAGCGGGTGGCGGATGAGCAGCTCCAGGCCGTACGCGAGGCCCTGGCTGGTGAAGTCGGGGAAGTTGATGTCGTCGCGGTCCGGGATGCCCGGGTCCTGGTCCGGGGTGGGAAACGGGTCCGGGTCATCCACCAGGCCCTCGTCGGAGAAGGGCGTCAGTTCAATCGTCCGCACCAGCGGGTTGACGTAGACGTCCATGCCCAGCTCCAGGCCGGTGAAGGCCTTCCACTCGGCGCCGAGCGAGAACTGCGCTCCCTCCTGGAGTCCCAGAATCAGGCTCCCCACGTCCACCACCGGCAGGCTGATGAGGGACGTGGGCGGCTGGTGGAAGAGGCCCGCGGAGCCCTTGAGGACGAGCGAGTCGGTGAGCTGGTGGCGCAGCGTGAGGCGCGGCTCCAGCGCGGTGCGGTCGATGCCCGGGGACAGGTGGTAGTTGTCCACGCGCAGGCCCGGCACCACGGACCACTTGGGCGTGGGCTGCCACACCAGTTCCGCCCACGCGCCCAGGAAGGTGGCCAGCGCCACCGGGGCGAACTCGGCCGTCTCCTCATCCGGGTTCAGCTCGTAGAAGTCGACGATGGCGCGCTTGTGGTCCACGTCGCCGCCCAGGCGCAGCGTGACTTTCGAGTCCAACGGCGCGGTGTAGTTCAGGCGCGCGGCCCAGGTGCCCTGGTCGATGAAGACGGACGTCGCGTCGCTCGGCGGAGTGCTGCTGGTGACGGCGAAGCGGTCCAGTCCCCACGTCACGCCGATTTCGAACTCGCCGCCGGCCAGCGGGTGTCGGTGCCGCAGGTCCACGCGGTGGAAGATGATGGACTGCAGCGCGGTGTCGCCGAACTCGTCCTGCGCCTCGGAGCCGAACGTGTCCGACGAGCCGAAGGCGAACAGCCGCAGCTTGCCCTGGCCCACGTCCTGCTCGACGCGGAGCTGGTAGTCCCAGAAGTCGAGGACGACCTGCGGGTTGACGCGGCCCGGCGACGGCGGGTCCTGGAGCTTGTTGGCCGCGAGCGCGATGAGCCACGGCGTATAGGAGTAGCGCCCCGCGAGGCTGACGTTGGTGCCGGTGGAGACGAACGGCGTCTCCAGGAAGAAGCCCGCGTTGATGAGGTCCGCGTACGCACTGCCGTGGACGCGGTCATCTCTCGGCCTGCTGAGCCGGCCTTCAATCGCGCCGCCCAACAAGCGCCCGTAGCGCGGCGGCGGCGAGCCCGGGAAGAAGTCGATGGAGTCGATGAAGTCCGGGTGGATGACGGCCGGACCGAGGAACAGGTGGAAGAGGATGGGGACGCGGATGCCATCCAGGAAGTAGCCGGTGGCCGCGGGCTGGCTGCCTCGCACCACGGGGTACGCCACGCCGGACAACATGCTGCCCACGCCGGGCAACAGCATGATGACGCGGAACGGGTCGCCCATGGTGCCGGGCACCTCGCGCAGCTCCGCGTCGTGCAGCGTGACGCGGCTGACCTCGGTGCGCTCGCGGTCTCCGCGCACCACCGTCTCGTACGGGTTGATGACGAGCGGCTCCAGCCCGTACACCACCTCCAGCGCCTCCTGCTCCCGGAGCGCCTCGCGGAAGAGGCCGGGCTTGTGGCCGGGAGCCGAGATGCGGACGCGGTGTCCTCCCGAGGGCCAGCGCGCCTCGAAGCGGCCGTCGGTGTCCGTCTGCACCGGCGCATCCGGCGCGCTCTCCGACACCAGCGTGGCGCCGACGACGGGACGTCGGTTGCCCTTGGTGCGCACCAGGCCGCGCAGGGTGACGGGGGCCTCGGGGCGCGCGTCCTCGGCGACGACGGGCGCCTCGAAGCGGTACTCGAAGGCGAGGCGCACCGGCACCGGCTTCCCATCCACGGTGGCCGGCATGAAGCGCAGCGACGGCGCGGCGTGCAGCGCGGCCTCGTTCAACAGCGGGTGGACGCCCTGCACCAGCGTGGCGGACTCCACCTCGCCCGCGTCGTCGACCAGCAGCTCCAGGCGGACGACGCCCGACACGCGCTCCGAGGCGAGCTTGGGCGGATAGGGCGCGGGAGAGTCCTGCGTCAGCGCGGGAGGGATGAAGACGGACTCGACCACGCCACCATCCGGCGTCGCGACGTCCACGGCCCAGCCCGCGTCCGTGCGCGCCAGGCCCACCTCCTCGGCCACGCCCGCGTCCGTGCTCCCCGCGTCCGACGGTGACGGGGCCTGCGCATGGGAGGGGAGCACCGGCACGAGCAGCGCCAGCAGCCACACCGCCATGCACGCGCGCGGGCCGAGTCCTCCGCGTCGCCTTCCCCGAATCGTTTCCGTCACGTCTGTTCCCGAGGGCCCCTGGCTCGCATGAGGCCAGGGACGGAGCGGAGTGACAAGCATCCCTCCGGCGAAGTCGTCACCCGCAGAGCAGAAGCAACCGCGAAACCTTCGGCTCCGTCCCGGGTTGGACGGAGCGCATCCACCGCGTCACACACCCGACACGGGGCTTGTCCCCGAGGGAGGGAGGACATGCGCACGGGGGCTCACCAAGTTCCCCGCACTCCGGAGCCCCGCGTCATGAGTCTTTGTCTGTCCCCGTCCTGGTGCCGGCTGGCGTCCATCCCCACGCCGCCGTCCTCGTCCCTGTCTCTCGCTGCCTGCCTGCTCCCCCTGGCTCCGCCGACGTGCTCGGTGGGGGACGTGGTGACCGCTGGGACGTGGATTGTCGTCGGGGAGGGCGTGGGATGATCGCCCCTCCGACCATCCATGTGGTGCGCGCTCGCCTGCTTCAGTTGCTCTTCGGACTGCTGCTCGTCGTGCTGGCCGCGCTGAGCTTCATCCCCTCCGTGGAGGCGTCCCAGCAGGACACGCTCACGGCTGAACAGACGGTGGGGCCGCGCGATGACGCGGAGCGCCTGAGGGAACCCGCGAGGCCCGGGGCGATGGGCCCCGAGCGCTGCCCTCCCGACACGCTCTGCCTGCCGAGCCGCTGAACACCGGGACTGGACGCACCAGGGCTCGCTCTTGGGCGACCCTGGGATTCGATCAGTGCATTGCCTGTCGACAGTGCCCCAACTCGGCCCGCGCCTCCGCCGTCTCCTGGGCGTAGGCCTTGCTCCACGGAGCCAGCTCCTCCCAGGCACGGTGCGCCTCCGCGCAGGCCTCTTGCGTCGCGCCCGTCAACCGGAGCGCTCGCGCGAGCCGACGACGAACTCTCGGAACTCGCGCGGAGCTCACCTGCCGGGCCGTGAGCACCTCCAGCGCGGTGCGCAGCGGCGCCAGGGCCTCGGCGGGTTGACCTCGCGCGAGCTGGACGTCTCCCAGGAGGAGCAGCGCCTCGATTCGCTCGGACGATGAGGGGCCCAAATCGCGCTCCATGCTCGCGAGCGCCTGATCCACGTGACGCCGCGCCTCGTCCACCTTCCCGAGGAAGAGTTGGGCATCCGCCAGGGAGCGCAGTCCCGCGCCATCCATCTCGCCCTTGGCGAGCAGCGGCTCCTGGAGCGCGACGCCGCGCGCGTGGAAGCCTCGCGCCTCATCCGGACGCCCCAAGAGGCGCAGCAGCCTGCCCACCTCGTGGACATCGAGGGCCACCTCCGGGTGTGAAGCGCCATAGACGCGCTCGCGATGCGCGAGGACGCGTCGGACATGCTCCAGCTCCAGCGGACGCTCGCCCTGCTCTCCCAGGACACCGAGCCGGTTGGACGCCATCCCCATCAGCACCGGGCTGTCGGCGGCCACGCTCTTGCGCGCCACGGCCCAGCTGCCCTCCGCGGCCTCTCGCGCCTGGGCTCCATGTCCCCACTCGAAGTAGACGAGGGCCAGGTTGGACAAGGTCCGCGCTACGGACAGGTTCTCCTCGCCCAGCGTCTTGCGGAGGATGGTGAGCGCGCGCTGGAGGACGGCCTCGGCCCTCGACAGCTCGCCCAGGAGGGCCAGCGTGCCTCCCAGGTTCGCGAGGGCCCGTCCCGTGTCCCGGTGCGCCGGACCGAAGTGCTCCTCATGCAGCCGCAGCGCCTCCTCCTGCCAGCGCTTCGCCTCCAAGAGGCGCCCCTGTTGCCGCGCGAGCAGGCCCAGCCGGCCGCTCAGCTCCGCGCGCGCGTGCGTCTGTCCGCGCGTGGTGGCGGTCTCCAGCGAGGCACGCAGCAGCGGCTCCGACTCCGAGAAGCGGCCCTCCTGCTCCAGCAACTCCGCCTGCACGTGGTCCAGCATCGTATCCAGCTCGGCGTCTCGCAGCGTCTCCGCCACGGCCCGTGCTCGCTGGAGGAAGGGCCACGCCTCCGGGGTGCGCCCCAGGCCGTACCCGTGCAGCCAGGCCTGGGACTTCAGCACCCGCGCGAGCACGCCCAGGTGTCGCCCCGCCTCGGCCGCCAGCGAGCCCTGGGCCAGTGATGCGCGCGCGTCCTCGAACGCACCCGCGTCCTCCTGCAACAGCGCGCAGAGCTGATGCGCCTCCGCCTCCAGGGGTCGATGCCGCGTGGCGAGGGCGCGCGCTCGAGCGGGCAGTGCGATGCGCAGCGCCTCCGAGGTGTGGCCCGCGAGCAGCTCCGCGTTGGCCCGGGCCAGCTCGGCGCGTACCGCGTCCACCTCCGTGCGCACCGTCGGGTCTTCTGGTGGAGACACGGCCTCCTGCAACGTGCGCACGTCCCCGCAGCGGCCCACGCCACCGAGAGAGGCCCCCAGCCTGAAGCCCCGCTCCACCGTCCGCGCGTCCGCGCCCTGCAGCGCCACCGTCAGTCGCGACAGTTCTCCCAGCCGCTGGTCCAGGCACGTCATGCGCAGGCCCATCGCTGCTTCCGACTGTTCGCCGAAGACGCGCGTCGCTTCGCACGCGGACTGATGCGCGTGCGTCCAGTCCCGCGTCCACCGCTCCAATGAGGAGGCCACGGCCTGGAACGAGGCCTCGGCCAACGGGTCCTCCGTTCTCAAGAAGGCCAGATGCGTGGACTCGCGCACGGACTCGTCCCAGATGCCTGCGAGGTGCCTCTCGCTGCCCTGACAGGCCTCGCTCGGTGTGGCCGAGGAAGGGCTGAACACGAGGAACCCCAGACCCACCAGTCCTCCCGCGAGCACCGCCGCCACGGCGCTGCGCTTCCAGGCGCTTGATTCTCGCGAGAGGCGGGAGCGCAGCACCTGCATGGACTCGAAGCGCCGCGACGGGTCCGCGTGGAGTCCTCGTCGGACGACGGCCTTGAGCCACGAGGGCACGCTCCGTTTCTCGGGACGCACCTCCTGGCGCAGCATGGACGCGAGCAACTCCTCGCTCGTGGCGCCCGCGAAGGGCCGCTGTCCGTTGAGCGCCTCGTACAGTGCGACGCAGAAGGCGAACTGGTCCGAACGCGCATCACCGCGCGCTCCTTGAAGCTGCTCTGGCGCCGCATACGCGGGCGTCCCCAGGAACACTCCGGTGACGGTGAGTGGCCCCGTGCCGGGGACGAGTGGCTCTGCTTCTCGTGACGGCTCCCGTGTCGCCGCGCTGGTCGGGCTGACGTCGGTGATGCGCACTTCGCCCCGTGACGGCTCTCCTGTCGTTGCGTTGGCCGGGCCAACGTCGATGATGCGCACCTCCCCCAGTGACGGCTCCAGCACCGCCGCGTTGGCCAGACCGAAGTCGGTGATGCGCACCTGACCGTCGCGCGTCAGCAGGACATTGTCGGGCTTGAAGTCGCGGTGGCTGATGCCCAGCGCATGGGTGGCCGCCAGCCCGTCCGCCGCCTGGATGAAGCGCGCGAGGATTTCCCGGCGCGTGCGCGGCCTCTCCAACAACCACCGCCGCAGCGTGCCTCCCTCCACCAACTCCATCACCAGGAAGAGTTGCCCCTGGAACTCGCCCACGTCATGAAGGTGGGCCACGTGCGGATGCGACAGCCGCGCCATCGTGCGCGCCTCGCGCTCCAGTCGCTGACGCGCTTGAGTGAGCGAGCCCTCCCCGAGCCGCGCGAGGTTCAGCAGCTTGAGCGCCACCTTGCGGTCCAGCTCCGGGTCATACGCCGCATGGACGCGCCCCATGCCTCCTTCACCGAGCAGCCCCAGCACGATGTAGCGCCCCACGCGCGCGCCCGTGACGAGCAGCCCCGCGTCGACCCTCGGTGACGGCGCCTGGAACCCGCCCAGCACCGCGAGCACACTTCGACACTCCGAGCAGCCGGAGACATGCTTGCGCACGGCTTCGGTGCCCTCGGAGTCCAGCCCGCCGCTCGCATATCCCGAGAGCGTGTTCTCGTCCGGGCAGCTCACTCGCGCGCCGCCAGCAGTCCCGAGAGGCTCAAATCCAACCGTCCATGGATGGCGCGCATCAGGCTGTCCACTTCCGGCTCGGGCAGTGCCAACCGCTCGGAGAGCGCGCGGCGCGTCCGCTTCTCCAGCAGCGCCTGTACCGAGGAGAGCCGACGCGACAGGGTGGACTTGTGCAGGCCGAACAGCGCGCCCATCCGCCCCAGCGAGAGACGCTCCACGAAGTGCAGTCGCAACAACTCCCGGTCCTCATCATCCAGCGAGGCCACTGCGCGGATGAAGGCCGCGCGCACGTGTCCCCGCGCCTCCTCTCGGACGAAGCCCAGCTCCAGCCCTCCCGGCGAGGGGTGCGCGGCGAGCACCTCGGCATCGACCAGGGACTCTTCTCCTTGCGCCTTGCGCATCCTCAACGCGAGCCGCACCGCGGAGACACTCACCCAGTGCAGCAGCGGGCCCACGCCCGCGTAACCCAGCAGCCGCGAGGGCGCGTCCGCGCGAGGCATCAAGAGGTTCGCCCGGAGCACCTGCAGCACCTCGTCCACGAACACTGGAGAGGGATGGATGCGAGACAGCGGAACGCGCAGCGCGAGGAGGACCTCCTGCTCCAGGAGCGCGGTGGCCGCCGGCAGTCCCTCGGCGCAGGCGAGCGCGAGCGCGAAATCCCGCGCATGCAGTCGCTCCAACGCGAGCACCGGGTCCCCCGCCCGCGAGAGCCAGGCCCCCAGGTGTCGAGCGAAGGCACGCGGCTCGGGCGCGGCGGCGGAGAGCGAAGCGGCCTGGGTGAAGGCCCGCTCCACGGACTCCCTGGCTCCCGGAGCGTCGCGCAGGCGGGCGGAGGACGACTCGCCCGCGGACCGCAACACCCACTCGAAGGACTCGGAGTCAGCCCCATGCATCCCAAAGCGCTCCCGACCTCGAGCCCGCGATTGCCGGGGCCAGGGCCACGCTCATGCATCTACCACGAAGGCCCACGCGCACTGAACGCCGCGAAGACGTCGCGCGAGGTGACGCCCGCCTGCTCGGGCTCGCTTGGGTTCGCTCGGGCTCCGAAGACGCGTTCAGCGCTGGGGGAGGATGGCCGAGGCCACCTGGTTCACCAGCTTGAGCTGACCGCGCGACATGCGACGCAGCGTGCGCATGAGGCGGCGCATCTCAGGCAGGTGGTCCTTGTCCCGCGAGTCCTCCTCCCACAGCGCGGCCCCCACCGACGCCGCGGTGACGAGCCCCAACCCCACGTCCGCCGACAGGCGCAGCGCCAGGCACAGCCGGAACAGCGTCGGCACGCTGGGCATCATCTTCCCGCGCTCCATCCGCCCATAGACTTCCGCGGCGATGCCGATGCGCTCGGCCACATCCGCCTGCGTCAGCCCCGCGCGCATCCGCGCCGACCGCGCCTCCTCGCCCACGCTCACCGCCAGGCGACGCTCCAGTTGTTGACGCGACTGCCGGGCGCGGTCGCTCGGCCGTCCCAGGCGTCCTCGGGGCGACTTGCGGGTGGAGGCGAAACCTTCAGGGTGGGTCTTCACCGCGTCAACCTTATGAGTACGGGCCGAGGCCCCGGCCCACACAGGCACAGGCCGTCCTCGGACGCGTGTCCGACAGGACTTATAACCCAGCAAGTCATCAGGCGAAATACCGATATGGCGGGTAGTCTCCCAGTCGCCGCCAGACCCGCCGCCCACCCGTCACGCC